>JACDAG010000174.1 GCA_013695565.1 Bradyrhizobium sp. | reverse complement strand
GGTGGGATCGGCGACCACGGCAAGCGTGACCTTGAAGGAGTTTTCGAGATCGCGCAGATGGCCGCGCTTGTGGTTGAGGACGTAGAGCGCGACGTCGGTGCGGGTACGCACCACCAGATTATGGGTTGCGCCCTTCATCAGGATCTCTTCGATGCCGCGCAGCAATTGCAGCGCCACCGACGAAACCGAGCGGACATGGCCGCTGCCGCCGCATTGCGAGCAGGGCTCGGTCGAGCTCTCCAGCACGCTGGCGCGGATGCGCTGGCGCGACATTTCCAAAAGGCCGAAATGCGAGATGCGGCCGACCTGGATGCGCGCACGGTCCTGCCGCAGGCAGTCGCTCAGCTTGCGTTCGACCGCGCGGTTGTTGCGCTTCTCGTCCATGTCGATGAAGTCGATCACGATCAGGCCCGCGAGATCGCGCAGGCGCAACTGACGTGCGACTTCCTCGGAGGCTTCAAGGTTGGTCTTGAGCGCGGTGTCCTCGATATGATGCTCGCGGGTCGAGCGGCCGGAGTTGACGTCGATCGAGACCAAGGCTTCGGTCTGGTTGATGACGATATAGCCGCCGGAGCGCAGTTGCACCGTCGGCGAGAACATCGCATCGAGCTGGCTCTCGACGCCCATGCGTGAGAACAGCGGCTGGCCGTCGCGATATTGCCGGACCGCCCGCACGTTCGAGGGCATCAGCATCTTCATGAAATCGCGGGCTTCGTCATAGCCGGCCTGGCCGGCGACCTGGATTTCGTCGATTTCCTTGTTGTAGAGGTCGCGCAGCGAACGCTTGATCAGTGAGCCTTCCTCATAGACCAGCGTCGGGGCCTGCGACTTCAGCGTCATGTCGCGCACGGTTTCCCACATGCGGATCAGATATTCGAAGTCGCGCTTGATTTCGGGTTTGGTGCGCGAGGCACCGGCGGTGCGCAGGATGATGCCCATGCCCTCGGGCACGTCGAGGTCCTGGACCACTTCCTTCAAGCGCGAACGATCCTGGGCCGAGGTGATCTTGCGGCTGATGCCGCCGCCGCGTGCGGTGTTGGGCATCAACACCGCGTAACGGCCGGCCAGCGACAGGTACGTGGTCAGCGCCGCCCCCTTGTTGCCGCGCTCTTCCTTCACGACCTGCACCAGCATGACCTGGCGACGCTTGATGACTTCCTGAATCTTGTACTGGCGGCGCGGACGGAAGGCGCGCTCCGGCACTTCCTCGAGCACGTCGTCGCCGCCGACGGATTCGACGACTTCCTCTTCGGCGTCGTCGTCTTCTTCATCGTCCTGCTCGTCGCCTTCCGCAGGCGCACCACGATCTTCGGAAGGGGCGGCGGCGTATTCTTCGCCCGCGTGTTCGGCGCGATGCGCGTCGTCGGCATGGGCCGCGTTTTCGAGCGCGTGCTCCTCATCGTGCCGCACGTCATGGACGTGCTCGTCGTGGCTTTCCGGCGCCTCCCGTGCAGTGGCGACGGCTTCTATCGGCGCCGCGTCTGAAGGCAGCGACGCAACCGGGGCTTCGGCCGCGGCGTGGTCATGGCCGTGATCGTCATGGTGATGGTCGTGGGAATGACCGTGGTCATGCGAATGGTCGTGCGCGTGGTCACCGTCATGGGCATGCGCTTCGTGGCCATGTTCGTCGTGACCATGTTCATGGTCGTGATGAACCGCCTCGTGGGCGTGGGCTTCATCTGACGGCGCGCCGTGTTCGCCGCCCTCATAGGGCTGGGCGGCTTGCGCGGGGTCGATCGCGGCGTTCTCGACGACGTCGCTCTGGACCCGTTCGCCCTGGCCGCGGCGGCGGGCGTTGCGGTGGCGCGAACGGCCACGGTGGCGGTTGGAGGAGCGGTTCTCGCTCTCTTCCTCGGCCTCGCGGTGCGCGCGTTCGTCGGCCTCGATCAGCGCCTGACGGTCGGCGACCGGGATCTGATAATAGTCGGGGTGGATTTCGCTGAAGGCGAGGAAGCCGTGGCGGTTGCCGCCATATTCGATAAAGGCTGCCTGCAGCGAGGGTTCTACGCGCGTGACTTTTGCGAGATAGATGTTGCCGCGAAGCTGCTTGCGCTGCGCGGTTTCGAAATCAAATTCTTCGACGCGATTGCCGCGCACCACAACGACCCGGGTCTCTTCCGGATGAGTGGCGTCGATCAACATTTTGTTGGGCATATTTGAACTCTTGGCGGCGGAGGCCACGTAGGGCGGCGGGCGCGCGACGCGCAGCCGGGCGACGCGACGGTCCACCTGATTCGGGGTTGAGGGAAAGGCCGAGACGGAATCTGGCACGCCACGCCGAACGCAAACCCAACGCAATGTGTCGCGTGAAGCTCTCGCTTCGGATCGGCGCGATCGTTGCTTGGGTCATGGTCGGCATTACAGTCTGGCGCATCAAGCGTCGGCCCGTCTGAACACGTTGGCGGCAAGATGCCGCCTCATTAGCCGCTGAAGCCCAGCTGGGCGCCGAAGCGCTTGCCGGTCTCGCATATCGCAGCTTTACAGCCGGATAATCGGTCAGGAAGTGTCTGAATCCGTCCCTGGAAAACGATGATACCTGGACCGGACGCCGCTCGGGCTCGAAACCGCCCATCCATTCAGCCGCGCGCCGCGCTGGCTGTGGAAGGTCGGAAAGACGCTGAAACCCGAAATCGAGGGCTCCGGCGCTGCACCGGGTGGCTGAACGCTACGCAACCGGGAGTTAAACCTTCAGCCCCTGCTACATACGCGGAACGGCGTTTTGGCGCAAGGGTGCGTCGCCCCGGCGCAACACCAAGCAATAATTAAGGAAGTGGGCGATAAGGTATGATTAACCGTGCCGCATTATTGCGTTAAGAAAGGGCTGTCCGGAGGCAGAAATCGTTTGGTGAGCCGCGCAAATCACATGGCTTTGCTCGCCGCGGCGCTTGGATGCGCTGCAGCATTGCTATGTTTGCGGTCTCCTGATCTTCACGCAGAGGACGGAGCGGAACGCGCAACTGGCACGCCAAGCCTTCCGATCGCATCCGACGCACGTTTGGCCGGCGACAGTAAACAGACCCGTTTCATTCTCGACCTAGACCGTAGCGTACCATTTCGGGCGTTCGCCTTGGCGCACCCCCACCGCGTTGTCGTCGATGTGCCGCAAGTCAATTTTCAGTTGGCGGCCGGGACGGGCGCCACAGGGCGCGGATTGATTACGGCATTCCGCTACGGCTTGGTGATGCCCGGAGGCTCGCGCCTCGTGTTCGATCTCGCGGGTCCGGCCAGGATCGCGAAGGCTTATGCGCTCGATGCAGCCAACGGCCAGCCGCCCCGGCTGGTGCTGGAACTCGAAGCCGTAGATGAATCTGACTTTGACGTATCGCTCGCCGTCGTTGGCAAGCCCGACGCGCATCCCGGCCCGGCTGCGACGGCTATCAGCGTAACGGAACCAACTCCCGTCGAGGATAGTGCTCCGGCCCCCAAGCTTACCTTGGCGCCTGACAAGCGGCCGGTCCTGGTAATCGATCCCGGCCATGGCGGCATCGACAACGGCACCCAGGCCAGTGGCGAAACCGAGAAGAATCTCGTGCTGAATTTTTCGACGGCGCTGCGCGACCGCATCGAAAAAACCGGCAAATACCGCGTCATCATGACCCGAGCCGACGATACCTTCGTTCCGCTCGGCGAACGGGTGAAAATCGCGCGTGGTCAAGCAGCCGCCTTATTTGTATCGATACACGCCGACGCATTGCCGCATGGCGAGGGTGATGCACAAGGGGCCACCATTTACACGTTGTCGGAACGTGCTTCCGACGCCGAAGCGGAGCGGCTCGCGGAGTCGGAAAACAGGGCGGATGCCATCGGGGGCGTGAACCTGACCGACGAGCCGGCAGAAGTCGCCGACATCCTGATTGATCTTGCCCAGCGCGAGACTCGCATGTTTTCCAACCGGTTTGCGCGAACGCTCGAGCGGGAGATGAAAACCAGCGTCAGAAAGCATAAACATCCCCTTAAATCCGCCGGTTTCAAGGTGCTGAAAGCGCCAGATGTTCCGTCGGTCCTGATCGAACTGGGCTACGTTTCCAACAAGGCCGACCTCGAGCATCTGGTGTCGGAGGAGTGGCGCTCCAAGACGGTCGGCTCGGTGGCTCAGGCGATCGATGCATTTTTCGCCAAGCGGATGGTGACGGCCGGATCCGCGGATTGATTGCAAGGAGCCCTAGTTTGGCCACA
>JACDAG010000159.1 GCA_013695565.1 Bradyrhizobium sp. | reverse complement strand
GGTGGGCAAAGCGCAGCGTGCCCACCCTCAAGAGCGATATCTACGTTGGCATGGTGGGCACGCTTACGCTTTGCCCACCCTACGATCCCGTCATCACCAGATCGCAATAGGCATAGCCGTCGCGTTCGACGCGCTCGCCGGTGCGGACCGCAAGACGGTGCCTGAACATCGGGCCCGCCACCACGCAGGTGTGAAACTCGCCGTTCTCGCCACAGGGATCGACGCCGTCGGGCAGATCGGCCAATAGTTGAGAATCGAATTTGCGGCCCGCGAATTCGGCCGCCAGCTTTTTCATGTCAACGGTCGCAAGATGCGCTTCCAGCCCGCTGGCGATCATCGCCTGCGCCAGTTCGGACGTCGGCCGATCCCACAGCGGAAACACCGGCGTGATCCCGGTGCCAGCGAGTTTCTGTTCCCGATAGGCGCGAATGTCCCGCAGGAACAGATCGCCGAAGATCATATGCGTAACCCCATCGGCGACAGCCTGCGTCACCGCCTCCCCCATGCGGGCCTCATAAATCTCGTTGGGGCAGGGATAGGGGATCGGCACGATCCGTTGCGGCAGGCCGGCGGCTTCGCATTGCGCCTGCAGTATCTCCTGCCGCACGCCATGGATCGAGACCCGGCCAAAGGTTTCCGTCACCGTCGTCAGCGCGCCCACGATTTCGAATTCGCCCGCGCGCTGCACCTCGTGCAGCGCAAAGGCGCTGTCCTTGCCGCTCGACCACGAAATAAGTGCCTTCAGTCGCGACATCAGTTGAACTGCGACGACGGCATCGCCGACCGCGGCTGCGGCGCGCGCCGCCGTTGTTTCGGCGCCGGCGCCGCCGGCTCCGGATCTCTCAACGCGCCGATCCGGCGCAACGCCGCTTCGGCGGCGCGTTCGCCGCTTTCCCAGGCGCCATCGATCGTGCCCCACAGGGTTTCATGGGTGGCCTCGCCGGCGAAATACATGCAGCCGACCGGCTCGGTCAGGGCTTTTCGCGACGCCTGCCCGCCGGGACCGGCCGACGACATCGCGCCGAGCGCAAAGGGTGCCGCATTCCAGCGCGTCGCGCTCGATTTCTTCACGGCGGCCGCGGCCTCGCTGCCGTATAATTTACCCAGCCACTCCACCGCAAACGCGACCATGGCCTTTTCGCCTTGCGCGGAGAGATCGCGGCCGAACGAGCCTGCGACATCGATCGAGCAGAGCGACGACGCGCCGATGTTGGCGTAGAGCAACGCGGTCCGCGTCGAATTGCTCTGCTCGATGACGATGTCGTCGCGGGCAAGGCCGAGCGGATTGCCGGGCATCTGCAGCGCGATGCGATCATAGCTGCCAAGGCTCAGTTTGGCGGCGGCATCGAGAATGCGCTTGGGAAGATCGGATGAGAACTTGATACTGCCCGCGGCCAGCACGTTGCTCGATACCGTGATCACGGCCGCGCGGGCGCCGATCTTGCCCGCAGGCGTTTCCACAAAAACGTCGCGGCTGCCCCAGGAAATCTTGTTCGCCGGCGTCGACAGCGCCAACGGCACCTGCTCTGCGAGTTTCGCGATCAGTGTCCCCAACCCCTGGCGGCAGGCGATCGCGGTGTTGCGGTCCTGGGCACGAACCTTGTCGACGACCGAGACCTCCTTGAGGTCCTTGCCGGCGAAATTGGCGCCGAGTACGAATTCGGCCGTACCCGCCCAGTCGCCGAGATCTTTCGGCAGCACCGACGCGCAGGAGACGTCGAGCCGGCGCGAGGCCTCGTCGATGGCGCGGTTGGCGCGCACCAATGCCGCGAGAAACTCCTCGGTCTCACCGGCGCGGGCATTGCGGCGGCCGATGCGGACTTTCTGGCCCGCCGGCGCGGTGGTGACCTCAAGCCCCGCGGATCGCGCCAGCTTGATCATCGGGTTGGTCTCGGGGTTGTGCATCCAGCGCGCACCACGATCGAACGGCACGTCGAAGCTGGAAATATCGGTCTGGCAGCGGCCGCCGATCTGGCTCGCCGCTTCCACCACGATCACCTTGCGGTTCGCCGCCATGATCCGCCGCGCCGCAGCAATGCCGGCGGCCCCGGCGCCAATCACGACAATGTCAGCCTCGCGCGGCAACGGCGCGGCTCCAGCGCGCTCGCCGAAAACCGGTACCACCGCGAGGCCTGCGGACGCCGAGAGAAAATCGCGGCGGGTCATTGTCATGTCATGGTTTCCGGGAGCTTGAAAGAATGAGAACAGCTAGCGAACTGTGCCGCATCTCCCCTTGCGCAGCAACACTCATGGTAAATCAATCATGATTGATCCGTTTCACGCATGAACTAAATTGAAACGGCTTGCGACCATGCTAATGGAACATAAAAGCGGTCAAAGAACCGCGGGGGGATTTCATGGGCGTAATGCTCGATACAGTCGGCCAGTTGATTGCGGGCTACCTGCAGAAGGAAGTCCCGGGCTATGAACCGTTCACGCCCAGCGATCCCGAACATTTGCGCGGTGTCATCGAACCCGGCGACGTGCTGCTGGTCGAAGGCAATAACCGGATTTCCGGCATCATCAAATACCTCACGCAATCGACCTGGTCGCATGCCGCGGTTTATGTCGGCGCGATCGACGGCGCCGTCGAACCCGACGGCGAGCCGCATGTCCTGATCGAGGCCAATATCGGCGAAGGCGTGACCTCGGCACCGCTGTCGAAATATTATCCCTATCACACCCGCCTGTGCCGGCCCGTCGGCCTGTCCTACGAGGATCGCATCACGGTGTGCCGCTACGCCATCAACCGAATCGGCTTCGGCTACGACACCAAGAACATCGTCGACCTGATGCGCTTTCTGATCCCGTTGCCGATTCCGCAGCGCTGGCGGCGGCGCATGATCGCGTTCGGTTCCGGCGATCCGACCAAAATCATCTGCTCGGCTCTGATCGCGCAGGCGTTCGACGCCGTGCGTTACCCGATCCTGCCCAAGATCACCCGCGCCGCCTCGCGAAAGGCCCGGCGCGAGATCCTGCACATTCGCGATTCCTCGCTCTACATGCCGCGCGATTTCGACATCTCGCCCTATTTCGAAATCGTCAAACCCACCATCGTGCACGGCTTCGACTACACAGCCTTGCATTGGGCCGACAAGCAGAAGCCGCTCCAGGAGGTAGCCGGCGAATTCGGTGTGTTTCCAGAGGTCGAGTCGCCGTCGCTTGTTCCTGAAGAGATTGACGAAGAAGCGTCGCTTCCGGTTTCGGATAAAGAAGTAACCGAGGTCGAGGTCACGACCGAGGTCGTCGTGGAGGCGGTAACCGAGGTCACGGTGCAGACGATCTTGGTCGAGCGCGTGACCGTGTCGGAACATTTTTTGGCCGTCGAAGATGTCCCGGCCCACCCGCCGGAGCGCCGCGCCCATCCGCATAGCAAGGCGTTTCAGGCGGCCTAAAACCTCGCCGCCAGCGTCAGCCGCACGGCTAACGGCTCCGCGGGATGCACGTGGCGATCGGCAACTCCGCCGATCGGCTCACCCGGTAGCCGCGACAGATAGTAATACTCAATCTGGTTGGTCCGCGCGTTGAACAAATTCAACACGTCGAGCTGCAGCCGCAACCCATTGTCGAATTTGTAGCCCGCCCGCGCGTTGAAGATCAGCGATGGCTGCGAACGCACGCTGTCATCCTCGATCAGGGGCCGCGGCCCGAAATAGCGCGCCCGCAACGCGCCGAACCAGCCACGATCGCCGCCGAACGTCACACCGCCGCTCGCTACCAGCGCCGGCGCGCCGGGGATGCGATTGCCGACGATATCCAAGTCTGTGAAGCGCGCGCGCGTATAGGCGAAATCGAAATCGAGCGTCATCCACGGCAGCAATTTATACTGGTTGGTCCAGTCGACGCCGACGCGGCGGCTGGGCCGGCTCGGCTCGGTGGTGCCGGCGTCACCGACGAACAATAATTCCGAATCGAAATCCAGCACGAATACCGAAAGCGAACTGGTGAGCCCTTCGATCGCTTTGGTCCGAATGCCGATCTCGGCGCCTTTGGAGCGCACCAGCAGCGGCACGCGGTCCAGCGGCGTCACCTTGTCGTTGGGATCGACCGTGATGGTCGCGCCCCTGATGTCGTTGGAGTGCAGGCCGTAGCCGGCATTGCCGTAGAATTCGGTTTTGTACCAGGGGCCGAGAACGATGCCCGCCTTCGGGCTGGTCATCGACGCCTGCGCGTTGCCTGAATTGGCTAGCGTGTCGCTGATGACGCGGCCCGCGAAATAATCCTCGCGGATGCCGACCGTGGTGCGCAGCCAGTCGGTCCAGCGCGCCGTGGTATCCGCCCACACGCCAATGCTGCCCTCCTGCACGCTATCGTCGCGAACGGAGGACAGCGTCGCGCGTTGCTGCGTGCGCAACAATCCGATCGTGATG
>JACDAG010000136.1 GCA_013695565.1 Bradyrhizobium sp. | reverse complement strand
CAATAGCACCGCGTGATGTTGATGGTTTGCACGCCGCCGTTCCTGCCGCGAACCGTGACGGGCTCCGACGAACAGCTCGACACATAGGGCCGGTCGGACGGCACCACGTTCGGCGGGTAGCGATGGGCCCAATCCCAGGGAACATCATAGGTGTAGGTGTAACGGATATCGCGCGACGCGGATTGCATCGCATCGATTATCGGTTCGTCGTTCGAGGGCGTGTAATAGTAGCCGCCGGCGCCCGGCCAATAGGTTCCGGCATTGTGTCTGCGGTGATGTCCGGAACCGTGGGTAGCCGACGCATGGGGAGCCGAACGCGCGCCACCAGGGGCGGCGCCGGATCTCGCGAACGTCTCGCTTGCGGCACACATCAGCATGGCGGCGCTGAGCGACGCGATAACCGCCCGGTGCATTCTGTACGTCATGGCACATACCAATCGTTGGTTAATGAGCAACTCCCCTGGCGCACGCTAGGCCGGGCGTTTGGCGCCCGCAAACGCAACCTTAATTTTTAGTTAAGACGTAAGATTAACGGGGAACCGGCGACCGGTTGCGGCACGGTCAGCGTGACGCGACGCGCTTCCAGCGGGACTCGATCTGGGCCTTGATGGTCTGGATCCGGGCCTCGTGCGCCGCCCAATAGGCCCGGCTTGCGGCCGGGGTGCCCTGCCGCAAGCTGGCATAGACGTCCTTGGGACGGACGGTCGCTTTCGACTTCGGCTTCGAATTGACGGCCGGTACGGGGGCGGCCGTGGCGGCAGGCGCTTCCATCGGGGCAAGCGCCGCCACGGCATCGGGCGCTGCGAATGCCGAGTTCATCGCAACCAGCCGGTTGCGCGCCCGGTTGCAGTAGATCCGGGAGCGCGCGGACATGATCTCCTCGCCATGGCCGGCGCGGTATTTCATCAGCGCCCGGCAGAGATCGCCCCCCGCCAAACGCCAGGCCTTGCTGAGATACATCACGCCGTAATGGATGTTGATGTCAGGGTTTGCGAGTTCGGCCGTGGTTCCGCGAAACCCCAGCATGGCGGCGGTCTCGGGCCTGACCTGCATCACGCCGATTTCGCCGACGCCGCCGATCACGGTCGAGTCGTAGCGGCTTTCCACGAACACGACGGCTTCGGCGATATCCGGCGGTAGCTTGGTGCTCGCGGTCTCGCGCTCGATGATCGCCCTGATGGCCGCGCGGGCGGGAAACCTTTGGGAATTCGCGGCCTGCATTTCCTGCGCATCCGGAACGTCCGAAGTTTCCTGCGCGCGAGTCTGTTTCTCGGAGGTGCTGCGATCCGGCGTTCCGGTGCCGGCCTGCAGCGATGCCGATGACAACAGGATGGCGGCGCCGGCGAAACTGGCGCGCGCGATCCGGAGCCGGAATTTATCGCAAGGAAACATCGGAACTTGATAGAGGATCGATGTTAACAAGGTTTGGCGGCCACGGATCGCCGCCCATGCATGGCGCGTCGCTTTCAGATGGTAAATGCGGCGTTGGAAGCTCCAGCCCAGCCGAATTATCGCTTGTCGTATTCGTCCGGTCCCATCGCCCATGCCCATTGTTCATGGCCGGGCGCGTAGGTGCGGTTGGTCTCGGCCGGGTTGCGGTTGACCAGCGGCCGCATGAACATCGGGTGCGTGGCGCTGCGCACCTCGTGCTCGACCGTGAAAAGATGCTTGCCGCTGTCGAGATCGACAATGTCCTTGAAGCGATACTGGTACGGGTTGTCCTCCTGCGAGACCAGATTGCGCTCCAGCAGCTTGCGGTAGGGGCCCGAAAAATTCGTGATGTAGATCTGCACGTGATGGCCGTCGAATTCGGGCTGTGGCCGGTCGGTCTCGCGGAATTGCAGATATTGATCCTTGCCGACTTTCACGCGCGCCGTGGTGCCGTCGCCGTTCTTGAGCTCGGTCGGCATCCCCATCATCGCGGGATAGAAGGCGCAAATGCTTTTCGCGGTCCCGACCGGCACGTCGAACTCGACATAGGGAATGCCGAGCGTGATGCGCCCGAAGCGCGCGGCGTCGGGCTCATAGAGGCGCACGCGATTGCCCCACGGGCAGGTCGCCTCGACATGATCATTGTGTTCGCGATACCAAAATTTGGTGCCTTCGAGTTTTTTGGCAACCGACGCCAGCCGCTCCAGCAGCGCCTCGCGACCTGATATCACGATGCCGGTATGGCCGCGCAGCACCTGTGCCGCACCTTCCGGCAGATGAAACTGGCTCCTGCCGACGTTCACCCACATGTTGGTGTCGGACACCATCAGATAGGGATCGCGGGTCAGCCCGAGGCCTGTGACATAGAACAGCGTCGCCAGGCGCTGATCGGGTACAAAGACATTGACGTGCTCGAAATGGATCGAGTTGCCGAGGTCTTCTGCGGCGCGGTCGAATTTCTGTTGCATGCGTGCATTTCCGAATGAGTGTGGCGATGATAGACCGTAGCCCGGATGGAGCGAAGCGCAATCCGGGAAACCCTTCCATGCGGCGAGCACCGCCCCGGATTTCGCTGCGCTGCATCCGGGCTACGATAGCGCGTTATTTCGACAGATTCTCCAGCAACAAGCCCAGCGCCGTGCTCGCAAACTTCTGCATGTTAGCCTGCCGGTCCGCACTCCCGGTCTCCAGCGTGAACACCGCTTGTTGCGGGCCCGCGACCGCCATGCAGCTGTGGCCGGCGGCGTCGCCGTAGCGGTTGCCGGTTGGCCCGGTGGCGCCGGTCTCGGACAGGCCCCAGTCGCTGGCAAAGCGCTGGCGGACCTGGCTCGCGAGCAGCTTTGCGTAGGGCTCCGAGGCCGAGCGGAGTCCCTTCATCCCTTCATCGGGGAGGTCCATCAAGATCCGCCGCGCATCGCGGGTGTAGACCACGGCGGAGCCGAGGAAATAGGCCGACGCGCCGGGCACCGCGAGCAGGCTTGCGGAAATCAGGCCGCCGGTCGAGGATTCCGCCACCGCGACGGTCTGGCGCCGCTCGATCAATATTGCGGCGACCTTCTCGGCGATCCCAACGAGATCCTTCATCTCACCTCAACTCCTTTTGAAAATTCGTTTCAGCAATGGCGGCTTCTCTGGTTTGTCCGCGAGCGAG
>JACDAG010000127.1 GCA_013695565.1 Bradyrhizobium sp. | reverse complement strand
CGGCAACGGTGCCCTTGGTGAGGCCAGCGATGGCGACGATGTCGCCGGCTTCGGCTTCTTCAAGCGGGGTGCGCTCGATACCGCGGAAAGCGATAATCTTCGTAATGCGTCCGGTCTCGATCAGCTTGCCGTCGCCGCCCAGCACCTTCACGGACTGGTTCGGCTTGATGGTGCCCGAGGTGATGCGGCCGGTGATGATGCGGCCGAGATAGGGGTTGGCTTCGAGGATGGTGCCGATCATCCGGAACGGGCCCTCTTCGACCGTCGGCGGCGCAACGTGGCGCAGGATCAGGTCGAACAGCGGCTGCATGCCGGCGTCGTGCGACGCCTCCGGGCTGTCGCCCATCCAGCCCTGCTTGGCTGACCCGTAAAGAATCGGGAAATCGAGCTGCTCTTCGGATGCGTCGAGGGCTGCGAACAGGTCGAACACTTCGTTGATGACTTCGGTCGGGCGCGCGTCGGGACGGTCGACCTTGTTGATGACGACGATCGGCTTCAGGCCGACCTTGAGCGCCTTGGAGACCACGAATTTGGTTTGCGGCAGCGGGCCTTCGGCGGCGTCGACCAGCACCAGCGCGCCGTCCACCATGTTCAGGATGCGCTCGACCTCGCCACCGAAATCGGCGTGGCCGGGGGTGTCGACGATGTTGATGCGGGTGTCTTTCCATTGCACCGAGGCGGCCTTGGCCAGGATGGTGATGCCGCGCTCGCGCTCCAAATCGTTGGAATCCATCGCGCGTTCGACCACGCGCTGGTTGTCACGGTACGTACCGGATTGCTGCAGCAGGCGATCGACCAGCGTGGTTTTGCCGTGGTCGACGTGGGCGATGATGGCGACGTTGCGAAGGTTCATGGCTCTTCTTCTGGTCGTGCAATGGCTGGAGCGCGATCTCGCCGGAAAACCGGGACCCACTTTTCCGGATCGTGCTCAAAACCTGAAATGCGAAAGGGGCAAAGGCCTCGACCTTGGCTCCAAAAAGGAAGCCCGGCCAAAAGCCGGGCAATACCTTACGCGTTGCGGCGCAATATATTCAGAAAACGCCAAAAAACAATGATTTGTTTGGCATTTGGTTAGTCGATTTTCGGGCAATTGCCGGGTTAATAGCCCTTTTCGGGGCCGGGATAGACCCCCCGCAAAACTTCCTCGAAATGGCTCTTAACGGCCTCATTGCAGAGACAGGACCGGATTTTCAGAGCATCCGGGTTGCGGACCAGGATGGAGCCGCGGCGGGTCTCCAGAATGCCCTCGGCCTTGAAGGTCTGGATCACCCGGCTGGTATAGCTGCGGCCGACCCCGAGCAGCGTCGCCAATTGTTCATGCGTCAGCGGCACCACGTCGTCGCCCTCGGTGCGTTCCATCGCCGAAATGATCCATTTCGCGGTGCGCTGCTCGATCGAGTGGATCGCGTTGCAGGCGGTGGACTGGAAGATCTGGGCCAGCATGCAGTCGGCGTAACGGGCAAAAGTGTTGCTCAGTGACGCCGACTGCTTCTTGGCGGCGTCCAGCTTGCTGATCGGCAGCCGCACGAAAGGCCCGGCGAACTTGACCATGATGCGCGTATAGGCCGGCAAAAAGCCCTGGCTGACGATGCCGCCGACCGCGCCCTCGCGCCCGATCAGGATGGTTTCGACGTCGCGGCCGTCCTCGTTGGCCACGAGAAAGGAAACGAGACTCGGACCACAGGGGAAATGCACGATCGCGACATCGTCGCCGGGGCTGTAGAGTACGTCGCCGGCATCGGCATCGACCTCGGCGAGATGGGGGGCGATCAGCGCGAAGTCGGCATTGTTGAGACGCCGCAGCAGGTTGTTGAACGGCCGCTCAGTGGCCGGTTCCTCACGTCGCGTCTGCATCCAAAGTTCCTCTGTTCCCCAAGCGCACAATATCGAAGCCGGCGGCGGTTTTATGTGCACTAGTGAACAGACAGTATAACTACCGTGTGGTGGTTTCAGTTCCGGAACCCGATGGGGGTGCGCTCACTTCCGGGCTTCGGCCCGGGCAATGGGACAAGAACAGTGAACCTGGAACTGGCGAATACAATGGAACCCGTCGCTGACGGCATGCCCAATGATGTCCTGATCGTCGAGGACGACCCGATCATTTCGCTCGATTTTGAGGACACGATTCTCGGCTTTGGCGTGAAAACCGTTCGTACGGCCCAAAGCGTGGCCAAGGCGCTTGCCTTGATAGACAAGCGGCCGCCGGATTTTGCCCTGCTCGATGTCAGCCTGATCAGCGAAAAGAGCTTTGCCGTTGCCGAGCGGCTGGATGCGCTGAAGATTCCCTACGCCTTCGTCACCGGCTACGGCGCCGATGCCAGGCTGCCGGCGGCGTTCGCCGGCAAGCCGCGGCTCGCAAAGCCCTATTCGACCGATGCGCTGCTGAAGTTGTTGAGGCGATAGGCCGCTACACCCGCTTCGGATCGAGCGTCGTCGACCACAATGCGACGTCGGCGCGGTCGCGCAAGGTCACGATCATCTGTCCGGTGGCTCCGTCGATTCTGACGTGACCGAAGAACTGCATGCCGGCGGATGGCGGCAGGTTCTGCTTGCCCGGCCCGGGAGCCTTGATGAATTTCACCTCGGGCCCAAACGTGTTGTCGAGCTCGTTGGGTCCGAACGTGCCGGCATGCAGCGGCCCGGCGACGAATTCCCAGAACGGATCGAACTCCGCAAATTGCGCCTTGTCCGGGTTGTAGAAGTGCGCGGCGGCATAGTGCACGTCCGCGGTCAGCCATACCGTGTTGACGACGCCTGACGTCTTGATGAAGCGCAGGATATCGGCGATCTCGAGTTCGCGGCCTCGCGGCGGGCCATCGCCCTGTGCAAAAGCTTCCGAGCCCTTCTTATTGGGCGCATCGTCATAGACGATGATGCTGAGCGGCATGTCGGAGGCGATCACCTTCCAGGTCGCGCGCGAGTTCAATAGCCCGCGTTTCAGCCAGGCGATCTGATCAGGGCCGAGGAAGTAGCTTTCGGGCCCGTAACCGGTTTCCAGGTTCGGCCCGTTGCCGGCGCGATAGCTGCGCTCGTCGAGCATGAAGACGTCGAGATGCGGGCCGTAATTGAGGGTGCGATAGACCCGGCTTGGTTCGCTAGGGTTCCCGCGGATCGGATACATTTCGTGGAACGCGCGCGCCGCGCGCGCGGCGAGCAGGGTGATGTTGCGCTCCTTGTAAGCCGCTGGGAGCTGTTTCGACGGCGACCAGTTGTTGGTGACTTCGTGGTCGTCCCACTGCACGAGGATGGGCACTTCGGCGTTGAAGGCGCGGACATGCTCGTCCATGAAATTGTATTTATGGGCGGCGCGGAATTCGTCGAGCGTCTCGGCGACCTTGGCCTTTTCTTCGATTGTGACGTTCTTCCACACCTTGCCGTCGGCAAGCTTCACTTCGGATCGGATCGGGCCGTCGGCATAGACGGTGTCGCCGGAATGCAGCAGGAAATCCGGGCGATGCTTGCGCATGGTGGCGAAGGTGAACATGCCGCCGTCATCGGGATTGATGCCCCAGCCTTGTCCCGCGACATCGCCGCCCCAGACGAAACTGACGTCGCGGCGATCGGCCGGCGCGGTGCGGAAGCGTCCGACGACAGCCTCGCTCGCGATGTCGATATGCGCGAGATCGCGAAACCGGACGCGGTAGAAAATCTCCTGACCCGCGGGCAGGTTTTCCAGCAGCATCTTTGCGGTGAAGTCGCTTTCGGGGAGTGCCGCGATCGGCGGCAGCGCCCGCGCATTGGCGAACGATTCGGTCGTTGAAACCTCGACCATCATTTGCGAGGCACGGTCCGCGCGCGCCCACACGACGCCGCCATCGATCCCGGCGTCGCCGGATTGTACGCCATGGGTGATAACCGGCCGGTCGGCGGCCCGGCTGATATAGGGCATCGCGATGACGCCAATGCCCGCTGCCGCCGTGGAGGAAAGAAAGCGACGGCGGGAAATTTTGCGGATCATGGAAGCCTCGTTGCGCAACTGGCGATCACGCGCGTTGTGGACCTTGTCATTCCGGGGCGATGCGAAGCATCGAACCCGGAATCTCGAGATTCCGGGTCTGGTCCTTCGGACCATCCCGGAATGACGGAGTCCGCTCGTCGCGCGAGCAGGCTTTAGAAACATTCCATGACGGCCGGATTACAGCAACAACGGATCAGGCGCCGGCGGCCCGGAACTGGGCGCTCGCCCGTTGCAGGTTCTGCGGCATGCTCATCAACAGCGCCTTGCGGTCGGCGACCGCGTTGTGGAACTGCTCGAGCGCGATGTTGAAGGTGGTCAACGCGCCTTCCTCGATGGCGCCATGCTCAAAACACTCCAGCGTATGGCGCAGGATGCCGTCGGCTTCCAACTGCATCTGGTCGAGTTCTTCGGTCGAATCGCAGTTGCGTGCCGCGGCGAGCATATCCAGCAGCCGGTCGCGCTGCGAACTGCTGGCAATACGCTCGTCCTTTTTCAGGTAGCCCGCGAACCAGGCGCCGGCAGAGCCCATCGCCGACAATCCCATCAAGCCCCACCAGATGAAATCGCTGTATTGTTCGAAGAAGGTTTTCTCCTCGCCGTCGACAAAGGCGGCAGCGCCCGGATGCACGGGGATGGTGGCATCCTTGTCGGTGTCCGGCGTCTCGATCTTGGCGGCCAGCGGATACTCGTTCTTCAGCGTCTGCCGGATCGCGAATAGCTGCCGGGTAAAGAGGGCGACGGTGGATTCGGACAGGCCCTTTCGCGCCACGATGTGATGCGAGAAGCTGATGGTCTTGACTTCCTCTTCCGGCTTGGCCGGCGCGCCACCGAAGGTGCCGGCCGGAATCTCGGAAGCCTCATAGGCCGGATGGTTCTGCGCAATCGCCTCCGCCGAATCGATCGCGAGGAATTTCGGCGTGCCGCCGTCGCGCATCGAAGCTGCGATCGCATCGGACGTGATCTTGCTGTTGACCGGGCCCGCCGCGAGATAGGCATCCGCCTTCTGGTTACGAATGGCCTCGACCGCCTCGGTGACCGGAAACTGGACGATCTCGACCTTGGCCGGATCGACGCCGTATTGCTCCAGGATCACCTTGAGCAAATTGACATTGGCCTCGGTGCGGCCGACGACGCCGACGCGACGCCCGGTGAGCTGCGTAATTTTCGTGATCGCGGGGGCGGCCTTCTTGCCCTTGCTGCTGGCCTTGCTGGCGGGCGGCACCCAAAGCACCGCGACGTTCTTGCGCAACGTTGCTACGGCCTGCGCGTTCTTCGGCACTTCGAGGTCGCCCCGGATGATCGCGAGATGGGCCTTGCCATCGCCGAGCAGCTTGGCGCTCGCCAGCGCGCCGTCGGTTTGTGTCGGGCGCAACCGGATATGGCTGTGTGGCTGGTTGTTGAAGGCTTGCGCCAGCGCCTGGACCACCTTGAGGTCATCGCTGCCAGCCGGGCCGACCGCGATCCGCAAGGTCACTGGCCGCGTCGCAATGTGATAACCGGCCGCCCCGATGCCGACGATCGCCAACACGCCCGCCAACAACACGAATGCCAGCCGCCGTCGCGCCGAACGGGGCGAGGGTGGGGCTGGCAGCGCCTCAGTGGGAGTTGGGCCGTCGGTCATCGATTCCTGAACGGTCGTTTGCGGTTCGATTTCATGGTGCCAACGCGCTTGCACCCCTATTCTAGCAAATTCCTTGCCGGGCTGAGGTTACAACTCCGTCATGGTTACCAGCGGCCATAGGACGCGCCTTTGTCCTCTTTGCGGCCTTATTTTGGGCGGGGACCCCCGGAGGCTGTTCGGTGTTAGGGTAAGGCAGGTATGAAACACGGAGGCGATCATGGTAGAACGGCTGTCGGCAGAAGCGCGGAAATCGGCGCTGGCGGAACTTCCCGGCTGGTCGGATACGGCTGGCCGCGAGGCGATCGCCAAGACCTTTACCTTCAAGGATTTCAACGAGGCCTTTGGGTTCATGTCCCGCGCCGCCTTGGTGGCTGAAAAGCACGACCATCACCCGGAATGGCGCAACGTCTACAAGACGGTCGAGGTGGTGCTGGCCACCCATGATGCCGGCGGCGTCACCAAGCTGGATATCCAGCTTGCGACCGCCATGAACGCCATCGCCAAACAGCTCGGCGTCGCCTGACGCTCAATTATCCTGGCCATCGGCGATCTTGCGGCGGCCGCCGCACATCCCCAATTCTGTCCCGTAGCGCTTTCGAGCGAAGTGGGTACCGGTTCGCATCGCAATCAAGTTTACGCAGATTGCGTAGACTGATCTGCGGTAGAAAACGCGTCAAACAGAAGTCCGGCCTGCCGCGGCGATCCGCCGCGCCGGACTTGAGGGAGCGCCAGCATGGCATCGTCCGAACACAGCGTGGGTTTTGAACCGGCCGATCGGCTGGCGCAGGACCGTGAAAGCGTGCGCCGGCGCTTCTGGAGCAAGCTGAAGCGGGTGATGGCGAAGCTTCCCTTCGCCGAGGACCTGCTTGCGGCTTATTATTGCGCGTTCGACAAACAGACGCCGCGCCATGTGCAGGCGGCGCTGCTCGGCGCCATCGCCTATTTCGTCCTGCCGTTCGATTTCGTGCCCGACATGCTGCCGGTACTCGGCTTCACCGACGACGCCGCGATCCTGGCCACCGCCATCCGCATGGTCGCCGGCCATATCACGCCGGAACATCGCGACGCCGCGCGATCAGCGCTGAAGCGCGGCGTCGCGACGGACGACGCGGAATAATCGGCCCACGATGAAGGTGCGCTCCCTCTCCCGACCGTGAACATCGTTACTTCTGCGATCCGGAGCGAACCTGCGCCCGCGCGTTTCGCTCGGAATCCCACGCCTGGAACTGCTTGAACAGCGTTTCGCGGTCGGCATCCGTCTTGATGTTTGCCGCCGTCGCCGGGCTCGTTTTGAGGAAGTCATCGAACCGGGTCCGCGCCACCGCTTCGATGTTGTGCGACTTGAGCCATTGTTCGGCGACCGGCAGGCGCTGCCAGTCCGGCAGCGGCGCCGATAGCGAGACCTCCTTCCACTTCGGATGGAAGGGCGGGTTCTGGAAGGTCGGAAACTTGGTGAAGAACGCGTCCACGAACTGCGACAGCTTGCGATAGCGCTCGGTGTTCGGCGCCCAATTATAGGCGGCAAGTACCGCCGGCACCGCGATGGTGTCGACGCGATCCTCACCCGAAATCAGGTTCGGATAGTCTTTCGCGGAAAGGCTGGCGGGCAGATAATCCTTCTGCAGCGGCTTTTCGTAATCCACCGTCACCAGATGGAAGCGGTCGTCCTTGAAGGTGCTCACGGACTTGTACGGCTTGCCGCCGCACACGATCACGGCGTCGATTTCGCCGGCCTTCAATTTCTCCAGTGCGATGCGCTGCTCGATATAGACGATTTTCGGCTTCATCCCGAGCCGCTCGAACACGGTCAGCGCGGTGACGAAAGTGCCGCCATTGGGGAGGTCGACGCTGACGGTCTTGCCTTCGAGATCCCGCAAGCTGCGGACCGACTTCGACGCGATGACGTGCATCTCTTCATTGTAGAGCTTGGTGACGTAGGTGAATTGTTTCTTGATGTCCTTCGCAAAGCCCTTCCGTTCGAGATAATCGGAGCGTGTCGGACCGGACGATGCCGAGATCGACGCCCTGCAGGAACAGGATGTCGGCTACGCTCTGCACCGAGCCGCGCCCGACGATCGGCAGTACGCGCAACTTGTTGCCGTCGTCGAGCACGGAGGCGAGGTCGGCGCCGAACTGCACATAAGTGCCGCCGATCGTCCCCGACATCAGCGTCACCGTGTTGGCGTTCAGGCCTTGCTTGGTGGCAACCGAGCCGAACTGGAAAATCGCCTTCAGGCCTTCGCTGACCTTGGCCGGATCGTATTCGGTTTGCTCGGCGCGGGCCGCGAGGCCGCAAACCATCGTGATGGCAATCAATGCCATTCCAAACAGACGTCGCATTTTGCTTTCCCCTGCGTGATGCCCGATGTTGAGTGATGCGTGGTCGTGCGTGATGCGGGCCGGTGATGCTCAGAGTTTCGGTTCTGATTGAATCAGTACCGAAGCTCCAGGTTCTTGCTTTGACGCGTTTTCTTCATGCGAACCGGTATCCACTTCGCTTGAAAACGCTCTAATTCTGAATCTGGCTGAGACGCCGCTTGGCGTCGGACGAGCCGAGCTGTACGGCTTTCTGGTACCAAAGCCGCGCCGTTGCCGGATCGGGCGTGATGCTGCGCATGTCCTGCGTCCCCAGCACTTGCGGGTCATAGGTTCCCGCCAGCATCAGCGCGGCCTCGGCCTCCTGTGCGTCGGCCGCGCGTTCGAGCAGCAGGCGCGCGGAAGTGATATCGCCGATCGCAAGCAGGCCCTTTGCGCGTTTCAGCAGCGCCGCCAGTTCATCCGGATCGATGCGCCGTGCCGCTTGTGCAGCTTCGCGGGTCGCCGGCTCGACCGCGACGATCCGGGTTTTGAGGGCGCTCTGATAGGCCGCGGCGATTTCGTCGCGAGACGGCGAAGCGGAAGCCAATGTGACCGGCTGGGTGCGGCGGGTGTTTACCGCATCCGGCGGCGGCGTCGGCTCGGCATTCACGGGCTGCGCCGCAACGCGCGGTGCCGGCGGCGCGGTGTCCTGCTGTGTTGCGCCCGATGGGGCGGGCGCGGCACTTGCAAGCGAGGCCTTGGCGTTGACGACGACGGCGCGCGTCGAGTCGATCGAGAGCAGCGCAAGACCGGCGGCTACCACCGACAGCGCCAGCAGCCCGGTCACGATGCGCGAGGCGCGGGCTTTTCGCTTTCTGCCGGCGGCGAAGGAGTATTCGGGGATCGGCTGATAGCGCTCGTCCTGCTGAAAGCGCGCATCATGCTGGTCGGCGAGGAACAGCGGCACCGGGTCATTTGCCAGCAGATCATTTGCGAGCAGATCGTCTGCCCGCAGATTCCGGGCCGGCGGGTCGGGCTCCAGTGCCTCTGTCCGCGGAAATTGAGATGTCAGATACGTCGTCTCATACAACCTGGGATCGTGGATCGCCGCGTCGACTCTTTCGATCGCGTCGTCGAATCTTTCGAATGGATCTCTCGATTGAAGCTGCCTTGTACTCTCCACCATGGTGATGCTCCCCGTTACTAGAACGCAACAATGGGCAGCCCGGCATCTGTTTCTTGTTGTTATCGGCGTCCGGGAACCCGTTTACTAGACGGGCAATTCGCATGGGGAATGGGTTGAAAAAACGACGCCGACCGGCTCGAATTTGGAGACATTTTGTTTTGATTGCGGCGAGTTGGCGTAATCCAGAGATTTAAAATCACATATCGTTAGCGCGTGATTGCCTTGGAAGAAGGCGTTTTCGGCACCGCCGGGTTAGCGTTGCGCCGGCACGCCAGTCGCACAAACGGGCCGCTTCGCGCGCGGCCCGTTTGATTTTCTTCACTACGATGATCGTTCAAAACAGATGCAATTTGAATGAAGCGCGGTCGACGCCACGCGTCATCACGGATGCAGGATCACCTTGCCCATCGCCTTGCGGCCGGCGAGTACTTTCAGCGCTTCGGCGGTTTGCGCCAGCGGGAAGGTGCGGTCGACATGCGAGGAGATCTTGCCTTCCGCGGTCCACTGCACCAGCTTTTCCAGATTGGCGCGGTTCTTCTCAGGGTTGAGGCGGGCCCAGGCGCCCCAGAACACGCCGCGGATATCGCAGCCCTTGAGCAGCGCCAGATTGAGCGGCATTTTCGGAATGTCGCCGGCAGCAAATCCAATCACCAGGAAGCGGCCTTCCCACGCGATCGAGCGCAGCGAGGCCTCGGCGTAAGTGCCGCCGACCGGATCGAAGATGATGTCGACGCCCTTGCCGCCGGTGAGGCGGCGCAGGCCTTCCTTCAGATCTTCCTTGCTGTAGTTCAGGCCGAGCTCGGCGCCATGCGCCTTGGCGAATTCGAGTTTTTCGTCCGACGAAGCACAGGCGATCACCTTCAGGCCCATCAGCTTGCCGAGTTCGCAGGCGGCCAGGCCAGTGCCGCCGGCGGCGCCGAGCACGGCCATGGTTTCGCCGGGCTTGAGGCTGGCGCGATCCTCCAGCGCATGCAGCGCGGTGCCATAGATGATGAAGATCCCGGCGGCGCGGTCGAAATCCAGATTGTCGGGAATCTTCACGATCGAATTGGCCGGCAGCGCAATCTTTTCGCGCGCGCCATTATGGCCGCAGGACGCCGCCACGCGGTCGCCGACCTTGAGGTCGGTGACCCCAGGGCCGACGCTTTCGATGACGCCCGCGACTTCGGCGGCCGGCGAGAACGGGAACGGCGGCTTGATCTGGTACTTGCCCTGGATCATCAGGATGTCGAAGAAATTCAGCGCCGCGGATTTGATCGCGATCACAGCCTCATTGGGTCCGGCCACGGGATCGGGTACATCGGCCAGCACGAGATCGTCGGGTTGGCAATATTGCGAGCAGAGAATGGCTTTCATGGACACACCTGATTTTCGGACGCACAAAGAGAGCTGAATGCTTCTTGCCGGATTTGCAGGCGGGCTACAATCCGATTCGGTGTCATTGGGTCTCGCGCAGCGCTATCCTGCGTCATTGCGAGCCAACGGGTCGCGCGAATGCGCGGCCGATGACAGGCTCCGCGAAGCAATCCATCTTGCCTGCGGTAAGGAAGAATGGATTGCTTCGCTGCGCTCGCAATGACGGGGCATAGGGAGTGAAACAATGTTTGAAAAAGGCCTGCTGGCGGGAAAGCGGATTTTGGTCACCGGCGGTGGCTCCGGGCTTGGCGCTGCGATGGGGCGGCGCTTCATCGAACTCGGCGCCGAACTGATCATTTGCGGCCGCCGGCTCGAATTGCTGGAGGCGACGGCAACGCAGATGCGCAGCGAACTCGGCGGCAAGGTCGCGGTCGCCAGATGCGATATCCGCGACGGTGGTGCGGTCGATGCCATGATGGATCAGCTCTGGCGCGAGGCGCCGATCGACGTGCTGGTCAACAATGCTGCCGCAACTTTTCTCGCGCAGACCGAGCATCTGTCGTTCCGCGCGGCGGATGCGATCCTGGGCCCCACACTGCATGGCACGATGTATTGCACGCTGGCGGCCGGCAAGCGCTGGATCGAGGGCGGTCATAAAGGCGTGGTGCTGAGCATTCTCTCGACCTCAACCATCACCGGCCGCGCCTTCACGGTCCCGTCGGCGATGGCGAAGTCCGCGATACTGGCGATGACCAGGAGTCTGGCGGTGGAGTGGGGACCGAAGGGCGTTCGCACGGTGGCGATCGCGCCCGGCGCGTTTCCGACGCCGGGCGCATCGGGCCAGCTCCGCCCCGAGGGCCGCGACGAAGGCTGGGCGCACCGCAATCCGCTCGGCCGTGCCGGCGAGCACTCTGAGCTCGCCAATCTGGCGAGCTTCCTGATTTCCGACCAGGCCGGCTACATCAATGGCGAGATGGTGGTGCAGGATGGCGGTTCGCATTTGCGCAGTTCCGGCGCCGAGGACCTGCTGCAATGGAGCGATGCGCAATGGCAGAAACAGCGCGAGGGCCGCGCCAAAGGCTAGCCGCGCGCGAGCACGCGGCACGCGCAACGGCGTCGTGGACACCGCGCCTGCGGTGCCCGTAACTGCCTTCCCAAAAAGGCGTTTTCCGGTTATCCATCCGCTGTTCGTTCTTGGCGGCGCGATGCGTTGCGGGGCCATCTTCCAGTCACAATGATGAGGGAACCAGTTGTCCGTGCGGCAGATACTGACATCCCTTGTTCTGAGTGCGTTGCTGTGTGGGGCTTCAAGCCTTGCGCAGGCGCAGAGTGCTGCGCCGAAGGGCGCAAAAGATACGGCCAAACCCGCCGCTGCAGCGAAGCCTGCGGCCAAGCCGGAGACTGCCGCTGCGGCTGCCGCCGGTGGCGCGGAGCCGACCCTGATCGGCCAGTTCGGCACCTGGGGCGCCTACACGGCGACGCCGAACGGCAAGAAGGTGTGCTTCGCACTCGCAAAGCCGTCATCCTCGAAGACCAATCCGCCGAACCGTCCGCGCGATCCGGCCTATGCCTTCGTCTCGACGCGCCCGGCCGAGAAGGTCACGAACGAAGTCTCGATCATGATCGGCTACGCGCTGAAGCCGGGCTCGGAATCCTCGCTGGAGGTCGGCGGCGCGTCGTATTCGATGTACACCCAGGGCGACGGGCTCTGGATCAAGAACGCCGCCGAGGAAGAGCGGATGGTCGATGCCATGCGCAAGGCTGCCGACGTCACCGTCAAGGGCGTCTCGGCCAAGGGCACCGAGACCACCGATACCTTCTCGCTGAAGGGCCTGTCGCAGGCGCTCGACAAATTGGCGCAGGATTGCCGGCGTTAACCTCGGTTTTAGCCCGAAAATGACGTTGTTTGTGGGCCCCGGAAGGCCTATTTGAGTGCTACCTAGTCGGGTGGGCAAAGGCGCATCGCGCCGTGCCCACCATTAATGTTTGCGGTGGGCACGCTTCGCTTTGCCCACCCTACGTACCTCAAGAACAGAAACACGATGACCGTCGCTTCAATCGAGAGCAGTTCCTCGGCTCAGGCTCCCCTCGAGAAGATCCCGCTCGAAACCTATGTGCCGCCGGCAAAGCCGTCGCTGATCGGGCTGTCGCGCGCCGAGATCGCCGACCGGCTCGGCGAGATCGGCGTTGCGCCCGCGCAGCGCAAGATGCGCACGCAGCAGCTCTGGCACTGGATGTATGTCCGCGGCGCCAAAGACTTCGACGCGATGACCAGCATTTCCAAGGATATGCGCAGCACACTGGTGCAGCATTTCACCGTCGATCGTCCCGAAGTGGTCGCCGAGCAGGTTTCCAACGACGGCACCCGCAAATGGCTGCTGCGGCTGCCGAGCGGCAATGACCATCAGAAGGCGCATGAAGTCGAGTGCGTCTATATTCCCGAAACCGATCGCGGCACGCTGTGCGTTTCCTCGCAGGTCGGCTGCACGCTGACCTGTTCGTTCTGCCACACCGGCACGCAGCGCCTGGTGCGCAACCTCACCGCCGGCGAGATCGTCGGCCAGATCATGGTGGCGCGCGACCGCCTCAACGACTGGGCCGATCGCGAGACCCCGACCGGCAGCCGCCTCGTCACCAATGTGGTGATGATGGGCATGGGCGAACCACTGTACAATTTCGACGCGGTGCGCGATGCGCTGCTGATCGTCGCCGACAATGAAGGCGTCGGCATCTCGCGCCGCCGCATCACGCTGTCGACTTCGGGCGTGGTGCCGAACATCGTGCGCGCCGGCGACGAGATGGGCGTCATGCTGGCGGTCTCGCTGCATGCGGTGCGCGACGAGCTGCGCAACGAACTGGTGCCGCTCAACCGCAAATATCCGATCGCCGAATTGTTGCAGGCGTGCCGCGACTATCCGGGCTCGTCGAATGCGCGCCGCATCACCTTCGAATATGTGATGCTGAAGGGCGTCAACGATTCCATGGATGACGCCAAGCTGCTGGTTAAAATGCTCAAGGGCATTCCGGCCAAGATCAATCTCATTCCGTTCAACCCGTGGCCGGGCACCAAGTATGAATGCTCGGACTGGGACCAGA
>JACDAG010000112.1 GCA_013695565.1 Bradyrhizobium sp. | reverse complement strand
GGACTGCCGCGATGCCGACGCCGCCCGCGGCGCCCAGCACCAGCAGCGTCTCGCCCGCTTGCAGATTGGCGCGCGCGTTCAGCGCATAAAGCCCGGTCAGGTAATTTGCCTGAAACGAGGCGCCGGCCTCGAAGGCAATGTTGGGCGGCAAATGCTTCAGCGCCGCCGAGGGTACCGAGATGTATTCGGCGAGCGCGCCGGAACGGGTCATGCCGATCACGGGCATGCCCGGCCGGAACGCGGCAACATCGCTGGCTGTGGCATCGACCACGCCCGCGAACTCGGTGCCCGGTACGAACGGCAGCGGATCCTTGGTTTGATACAGTCCCTGTACCTTCAACCCGTCGACGAAGCCGACCGCCGCGGCGCCGATCCTGACGCGGACCTGGCCGGCCAGCATACCGGGCAGTTCCATCTCCCTGATCGAGATGCCGTCAATCGAATCGTAGTTCTCGACCACCACAGCCTTCATGCAATTGTTTCCAAACCTTTTCCTGGCGCCGCGCTGCAAAGCGGCATTTTGACGTGTTTGCAGATTCTGTGGCGCAACGCTACTCCGCGGCCTCGGCCAGCCGGTCGATCTGGTCGGCACCGGCCTTGATCAGCGGAATGAGGTCGCGTCCGATCGCCATCGTATCGTGCGGATTTTCAAAGCCGCGCAGCAGGAAGGAGTGGATGCCGAGCCGGTAATACTCCAGCACTGCGGCTGCGATCTGTTCCGGCGTTCCCACCAGGCACGACGTATTGCCGGGCGCGCCGGTGGCCCGCGCGATCCCCATCCATAGCCGCTCGTCATGGACGTCGGCGCGTGCGGCATAGCCGAGCAGGCGTTCGGCGGAATGGTTGCTCGGTTTCGGCGCTTCGCCGGTCGTGCGTTCGACGTCCGCCAGCAGCGCATGCGCCTTGTCCCACGCCGCGCCCTCGGTGTCCGCCATGATCGGACGCAGCGACATGTTGAAATCGGCGCGGCGCCCGAACGCGGCGGCCCGGCGGCGGAAATCGTCGACACGGGCGTGGGTCTCGGCGAGCGGCTCGCCGAAGATCGCGAACACGTCGCAATGCGCGGCGCCCATTTCCAGCGCGCCTTCCGAGGAGCCGCCGAAGAACAGGCGGGGATAGGGCTGCTGATGCGGCTTGATGTCGGAATAGGCGCCATCGATGCGATAGAATTCGCCCTTGTGGTCGAACGGGCTGTCGCTGGTCCAGATCCGGCGGATGACGTCGAGATATTCGGCGGCGCGGCGGTAGCGATCGTTCTTGGGCAGGAAGTCGCCTTCGCTGGCCTGGTCCGCGTCACTGGTGCCGGCGATGACGTGCAGCGTCATTCGTCCCTGCGTGAGCTGGTCGAAGGTCGCGATCTGCCGGGCCGCCAATGCGGGCGCGACGGAACCCGGGCGGTGCGCGATCAGGAATTTTATTCGCTCGGTGTGGTCGGCGGCATAGAGCGCGATGGCAAATCCTTCGGCCGCCGAAGCATAATATCCCACCAGCACGGAATCGTAGTTCCACTGTTCGTGCAGGCGGGTGAAATCGATCACCCATTCGCGCGAGATCTTGCCCTTGATCAGGTGAACCGCGACGCCCTCCTGCTGGGTGCCGATCATACCGATGATTTTCGCTGGCATGCCTGTTTCCTCGGGCCTCAATTCTTTGGTGCGATGAAACGCGCAACAACGGGGGAATGCAAGTATTTCGCAGGGCATGGAGTCCTGCCAATCCTGCAACCGGCCTATCCGGAAAACAGGTCTGCGCTCGGGTGGCGGTTGTTGGGGTCAATTTGATGCACTATGAGGGTGAACGGTCATCGGGTATCGAATGGTGTGGTGAGGCATGAGCACGGACCGGCATACGCTTCGCAGCGGCGCGATTGAGGCGACCATCAAGGCTGACGGCGCTGAGCTGTGCTCGCTGACAAACGCCAAAGGACACGAAATGCTATGGCAGGCCGAGCCTGCATGGCCGCGCCATTCTCCACTGCTGTTTCCGATCGTCGGCCGCCTGAAGAACGATCGACTGCGCCATCGGGGAAAAACCTATCCGATGACGCAGCATGGTTTGGCAAGGGACCAGCGGTTCGAGTGGGTGGAGCAGGGAACGGCGTCGTGCAGACTGGTGTTGACCGACAATGAAGCGACGCGCACCCGCTATCCCTTCGCGTTTCGGCTTGAAGTTACCTACACCGTTGAAAATGCCGATCTGAAGGTGGCATTCGATATCACCAATACCGGCGATGAGAACCTGCCGGCTTCGATCGGCGCGCATCCGGCGTTCAATTGGCCGCTGCTGCCGGGATTGGCCAAGGAGGCCTACGCGCTGAATTTCTCCGACGACGAGCCCGCGCCGATCCGGCGGCTCGAGGCCGGCCTGATGCGCGCCAAGCCGGAACCGTCGCCTGTCCGCGGCAAGACGATGCCACTCTTGGAGCGGCTGTTCGACGATGACGCGGTTATTTTCGACCGGTTGGCGAGTACTTCCATTCGCTATGCGGCTGACCGTGGGCCATCGATCGAGATGTCCTGGGAAGGAC
>JACDAG010000085.1 GCA_013695565.1 Bradyrhizobium sp. | reverse complement strand
CACCCACTCTGAATGGGCTTTTGCAACGAATGGCAGCACGGCGCAAGCGCGCCTTTGCCCACGCTTTCACGGCGCAATCTCTACCACGCATCAATGCACGGCCTTTTCTTCCCGCTGCGCGGCTCCGGCTTCGGCACCGACCGCAGCCCCGCCATGATCCAGTGCCGGGTATCGGCGGGATCGATCACTTCATCGATCTCCAGCACCGACGCAATCGAGACCGCCTTGCCGTTGGCGTAGAGCTCGGCGACCTTGGCCTTGTAGTATTTCTCGCGCTCGTCTGGGTCGGCGATCGCTTCCATTTCCTTGCGGAAGCCGAGCCGGACATAACCTTCCAGGCCCATGCCGCCGAACTCGCCGGTCGGCCATGCCACCGTGAACAGGGACGCATGGAAGCCACCGCCGATCATGGCTTGCGCGCCGAGGCCATAGCCCTTGCGCAGCACCACGCCGAACAGCGGCACCGTGAGGCTGGCGCCGGTCACGAACATTCGCGCGACGTGGCGTACGATCGCGGTCTTCTCGGCCTCGGGCCCGACCATGAAGCCGGGCGTATCGCATAGCGACACGATCGGAATGTCGAAGGCGTCGCAGAGCTGCAGGAAACGCGCGGCCTAGTCGCCGGCGGGTGCGTCGATCGCGCCGCCAAGGTGCTTTGGATTGTTGGCGATCAGCCCGAACGGTTTGCCCTCGATGCGGATGAACGCCGTGATCATGCCGACGCCAAAGTCCCGCCGGATTTCGAGCACCGATCCTTCGTCGGCGAGAAGGTCGATGACGGTCCGGATGTCATAGACGCGCAGGCGATTCTCCGGGATCGCGCGCCGCAGCAGCCGCTGGTCCGGCGCTTTCCAGTCGGCGACCGCACCCTGAAAATACGACAGATACTTTTGCGCGGCGGTGGTCGCTTCCACTTCGTCCTCGACGAGGATGTCGATGACGCCATTCGGCGACTGGAACGACACCGGGCCGACTTCCGCCGGGTGATAGACGCCGAGGCCACCGCCTTCGATCATCGCCGGACCGCCCATGCCAATCGAAGCGTTTTTCGTGGCAATGATGACGTCGCAGCAGCCGAGCATCGCGGCATTGCCGGCGAAACAATAGCCGGAGACGACGCCGATCACAGGCACCAGTCCCGACAATTTGGCGAATTGCACGAACGAAGGCCCGTCGAGGCCGGTCATCCCCAGCCGGTCGGTATCGCCGGGACGGCCGCCGCCGCCCTCGGCATAGAACACCAGCGGCATCCGCCACTGCTCGGCTAGGCCCAGCATACGGTCGATCTTCTTGTGGTTCATGTGACCCTGGGTGCCCGCCAGCACCGTGTAATCGTAGGAGATCACCATGCAGCGGGCGCCTTCCGCGCCGAATTTCTCCGCGTTCACGGTGGCGACGCCGGAGATCAGCCCGTCGGCGGGCGTGTTCATGATGAGGTCGTCGACCTTGCGCCGCCGGCGCTGGGCCGCGATCGCGAGCGAGCCGTATTCGACGAACGACCCATCATCGACGAGCTGCGCGACGTTTTCCCGCGCGGTGCGCTGGTTGGTCTTGCGGCGACGCTCGACCGAAGCGGGCCGGTTCTCGTCCAGCGTAATGGCATGGCGCGCGATCAGTTCGGCCAAGTCAGGGCGGATATGGTCGAGATCGACATCCTCGTCTTTCACCACATCGTGGGCGTCGATCTCGGCCGGTTCGAGAAACAGGATCGCCTCGTCCTGCATCAGCGTAACGCCGGCGCCGGCAGCGATCCTCGTCACCTTGCCGCCATGCGGCGCAGTCACCAGATGTTCCATCTTCATGGATTCGAGCACGGCGATCTGCTGGCCGGGACGGACGAGATCGCCTTCCCGGACCTCGATCGCAACGATCGTTCCCTGCAAGGGCGCCGGCACGGGAACGGAACCGGCCGGACCCGACGAGGTTTCCCTGATATCGGAGACGGTAACGGCAGCGCCCGCCTCCGACAGCTCCGGCGCGGAAAGATCGTTCGCGACATGGACGAGTGCTGCGACATGGGTATCGATGAAGCCGGTATTGATGCGGTTGGCGATGAAATCCGGATGCGCCAGCACCGCGCCGAGGAACGGAATGTTGGTGGCGACACCGCCGATGCGGAACTCACGCAGCGTGCGCGTGGCCTTCTGCACCACGTCGGTCCAGTTCGGCCCGGTCGCATGCACGATGACCTTGGCGAGTAGCGAGTCAAAGGCCGCACTCGTTTTGTAGCCGGAACAGCCGAACGTATCGACGCGGACACCGGGACCAGCCGGCAGATCGAACATGGAGAGCGTGCCGCCTGTCGGCTTGGTGACGCCGTTCTCGTCCATCACTTCCATGTTGATGCGGAGCTGCATCGCATAGCCGCGCGGTTTTGGAATATAGGCCTGCGCGAGGCCGAGCGAGCCCAGCGTGGCGCCATCGGCGACGGCCAACTGCGCCTGCACCAGATCGACGCCCAGCACCTCCTCGGTCACGGTGTGCTCGACCTGCAGCCGCGGGTTGGCTTCGATGAACGCGAAGGCCTGCGCGTCGCCTTTGGCATCGCCATCCACCAGAAATTCAAAGGTGCCGAGATTGTCGTAGTTCGCGGCGGCGGCGAGTTCCTTGGCGGCGTCGATGATGCGGGTGCGCAAGCCATCGCTCAGCGACGGGCTCGGCGCCACCTCGATCAGCTTCTGGTTCCGCCGCTGGATGGTGCATTCGCGCTCCCACAAATGGCTGATCGCGCCATGGCGGTCGCCGATGATCTGCACTTCGATGTGACGGGCATTGCGAATCAGGCGCTCGACATAAACGCCGTCGCTGCCAAACGCCGCCTTGGCCTCGGACTGGCAGCGCGCATAGGCTTCTTCCAGCTTTGCGGCATCGTCGACGATCCGCATGCCGCGTCCACCGCCACCGGCGATGGCCTTGATCATGACGGCGCCGCCGGCGCCCAGCGATGCAAAGAAGTCCCTGGCCTGTTCCAGCGTGGTCGGCCCGCCGGTGCCTTCAATAATGGGCACGCCGCAGTCCTTCGCCAGCGCCTTGGCTTTGGCCTTGTCGCCGAACAAGTCCAGCGCCTCCGGCGAAGGCCCGACGAAGGTGATGCCCTCCTCCGCGCAACGCCGGGCCAGCAACGTGTTCTCGCTGAGAAAGCCGTAGCCGGGGTGCAACGCATCGCAGCCCGTGGCCTTGGCGGCGGCGACCACGGCTTCGATGTCCAGATAGGCGCGCGCGCCCCGGCCGGGGATTTCATGCGCCGCATCGGCCGTGCGGACATGCAGCGACTGGGCGTCGTCCGCGGGATAGATCGCGACGGTGGCAAGGCCGGTCTCGCCCGCGGCCCGCGCGATACGAATGGCAATCTCGCCGCGGTTGGCGATCAACAGCTTCTGAAAGGGCATGGACGGTTCCGTAGGACTTGTGAGGTATTCACCTCGCCCCGCTTGCGGGGAGAGGTCGAGATTTGCGCGAAGCGCGAATTTCGGGTGAGGGGGAGTCTCGGCAGGCTCGCTCGCGGAGAGTCCCCCTC
>JACDAG010000082.1 GCA_013695565.1 Bradyrhizobium sp. | reverse complement strand
GGGCAACTGACCCGGCGGGCCTTACGCTGAAATTGATTGAGGCCGTCGGCAAAGCGTTTTCAGAGCGGATTACGATAACAATTGCGCTGTCTTCGCGTGCTCGAGATATAGAGGCCATCCGGTCCCGGATCGTTGGTTCACACCGCATCCGCCTGTTGATCGATGCCGATATGGGCGAGGTTATTGCTGCATCCGATGTTGCCGTCGGCGCCGGCGGGGTGGGTGCTTTTGAGCGCGCGGCGCTAGGGTTGCCCGGTGTGGTGGTAACCGCGGTTGAGAACCAGAGGGGGATTTCGCGCCTGCTCACCGACGCGAAAGCAAGTCTCGATGGCGGTGAACCCGATCAGGATTTTGTCCCACGCGTCATCCAGCAGCTTGCAATACTCATCAATGATGCCGCCCTGCGCCGGGAGATGTCAGCCGCGGCTGCCTTGCTGGTCGATGGACGGGCGGCAAGTCGAATTCATTTTGCTTGCGCCACGCCTATAGAAGTGTCGGTCGGTACGCAGGTGCGTTTGCGCGCCGCCGAGCCTGCGGACGCGGACTGGTTATTGCTACTTCAGCACGAGCCGGCGACGCGCCGTTTCGCGCGAGACCCGGAGCCGCCGTCGCTTGAGCCGCATTTGTGTTGGCTGGCAGCTGTTTTCGAGGAGAGATCTTCTATCCTGGCTATTGTGGAGACCAACGGCGTTCCGTCGGGAATGATACGGCTTGACCGGTCGGAGTTTTTCAGCGACGAGCATCCCAGGTACGAAGTCTCGATTGCCATCAGCACCGCGTTCCACGGCCGCGGCATCGGGCCGGCGGGGTTGCGGCTAATCAGCGCACTTTATCCGGGCGCGATCCTCGACGCGTTCGTTCTACCCGAAAATGAGGCGTCCTTGCGGATGTTCCTAAGGGCGGGATACATTGACGTCGGTAACGGATTTTATCGAAACATTCCTCGGAAGCCCCGCTTGCCGGAAGCGTGATATGCAGGCTGATATCAAGATCGAAGGCAGAGTGCTCGGCCCTGGGCATCCGCCCTACGTCGTCGCTGAGCTGTCCGCCAACCATGGCGGGTCACTTGAGCGGGCGCTCGATACATTGAACGCGGCCAAGGCCGCCGGCGCCGACGCCGTCAAACTGCAGACCTATACCCCCGACGCGATGACGCTGGACGTCGACCACCCCGATTTCGTCATCAAGGGTGGGTTATGGGACGGTCGTAAGTTGTATGATTTATATCAAGAGGCTCAGACGCCGCTGGATTGGCATCGAGCGTTGTTCGAAAGGGCCAGGTCCCTCGGAATTACGATATTCTCTACGCCATTCGATGATACCGCGATCGACTTTCTGGAAGCGCTCGATACCCCAGCTTACAAGATTGCGTCGTTTGAACTTCTTGATCACGCGCTGATTGCGCGTGCCGCGAGCACCGGCAAGCCCTTGATTATCTCCACAGGGATGGCAAGCCAGGCGGAGATTTCCGAAGCGATCGAAGTCACAAAAGGGGCCGGCTGTCAACAATTGCTGCTGCTTCATTGCGTCAGTGGGTATCCGACGCCGATTGATCAGATCAATCTGCGGCGCATCCCGGCGCTGTCGGCCGAGACGGGTCTGCCGATTGGACTTTCCGATCACACACTGGGAGTTGAAGTTTCTGTTGCCGCAGTTGCGATGGGCGCATGCTTGATCGAGAAGCATTTTACACTGGCGCGCTCCGACGGTGGTCCGGATGCGGCGTTCTCGCTCGAGCCGGAAGAGTTTGCCAGGCTGACGCATGGCGCTGCGTCGGCCTTTGCCGCCCTGGGTGACGGACTTTCGGCACGATCCGCTTCCGAAAAGGCCAACATGCCGTTCCGTCGGTCAATTTATGTGGTGAAAGATATCGGGCAGGGCGAGACATTCACCGTCGAAAATCTGCGCGCGATTCGGCCAGGATATGGCTTGCCGCCCAAGCACCTGCCCGAGATATTAGGGCGGAGCGCGCGCGTGCCTTTGTCGCGTGGGGCAAGACTAAACTGGGATGTGATCGAGTAGCATGTCCGACCCGCTTGCAAAGCTGGTAACTGGCCGGCAAAAAGCATTTTTGATTGAGTGCTCGGAGCCTTCGTGGCTGGAAGTTGCCCAGCATCTCGGGGAGGCAGGCGTCGATATTACGTATTGGACCGCATGGACGCGCATTCGCGACGACATCGCAACAAGCTGTCCGGACGCCTTGTTTCACGACACCATCGATGCCAAGCGTGCACTTCCGTTACCGGGCTTCGAGGACGCGAGGAACACGCTGTTCACCGCAGTGTGCCGCACGATATGGGAGCGAGAGGCGCAAACGGTCTACGAAATGATGATCCGCTTCGATCACAGCCGCGATCTCATCTATGCCGAAGCATCGATCCACTTTTACCAATTGTTGCTTTACTGGAATACGGTGCTGGATCGGATGCGTCCCGACGTCGTGATCTTTCCCACGCCGCCACACGTTGTCTACGACTACGTGATTTTGAAACTATGTCAGCTGAAGGGAATTCGGACCTTATTGTTCGAGCAGGCATGGATCTATCCGCCCTATTCGATGTCGATGCGGGATTTCCAGGAAGGCAGCGTCGAACTTCGCGAGCGATATGCAAGTTTGATGGCCGGACCGCAGCCGGTGCCGCTGTCATCGCGCGGTCGCGAGATACTCGACCGGCTGGCCGGGCAGTATGCCGAGGCCCGGGCGCCCAGCGAAGTCAGCTTTGGCCGCACCGCCGGACACGATGTCGAGGACGAG
>JACDAG010000051.1 GCA_013695565.1 Bradyrhizobium sp. | reverse complement strand
GGTACAGCTACGCCAACGAACTGTACGGGTCGTCGACGTCTGTTGTCGGCGTCTCGACCTTCTGGTCGGTGCGTTCGCTGTGGTTCGATCTGTATTTCTGGGTGTTCGTCGCCATCTTCACCGCTGCCTGGATATGGTTCGCACCGCATCCCTGGGCGTGGTGGTCCATCCCGGGCTCCGCGCTGATCCTGTTCGCCACCTATTTCCAGGTCCAGGTCAGCGTCGCCATCAACACCTGGTACGGGCCGTTCTACGATCTGCTCCAGGCCGCGCTTTCGAAATCGAAGCCGGTCACGGTCGAACAGATCTACGGAGAATTTTCGACTTTTGCCGGCATCGCCCTGGTCGCCGTTACCGTCGGCGTGCTGAACCGCTTCTTCGTCAGCCATTACATCTTCCGCTGGCGCACTGCGATGAACGATTTTTACATCGCCTACTGGCCGCGGCTGCGCACCATCGAAGGCGCCTCGCAACGCGTCCAGGAAGACACGATGCGATTTGCGACCATTACCGAAGGCCTCGGCGTCAATTTCATCAGCGCGATCTTGACGCTGATCGCCTTCCTGCCGGTGCTGCTCAGGCTTTCCAGCATTATCACCGAGCTGCCTCTGGTCGGTGCGATCCCCTATCCGCTGGTGGTCGCCGCGATCGTGTGGTCGATCTTCGGAACCGGCGTGCTGGCACTGATCGGCATCAAATTGCCCGGCATCGAGTTCTTCAACCAGCGGGTCGAAGCCGCCTACCGCAAGGAGCTCGTGCTCGGCGAAGACGATCCGGCGCGCGCCGATCCAATGACGCTGAACGAGCTCTTCCTGCACATTCGCAAGAACTATTTCTGGTTCTATTTGAACTACCTGTACTTCAACGTCGGCCGCATCGTCTATTTGCAGACCGACGTCATCTTTCCCTACATCCTGCTGGCGCCGACGATCGTCGCCGGCAAACTGACGCTGGGTCCGCTGCAGCAGATCCTGAATGCGTTCACGCAGGTGAGAAACTCGTTCCAGATATTGATCAACTCCTGGACCACGATCGTCGACCTGATCTCGGTCTACAAGCGCCTGCGCGGCTTCGAAGCCATGATCGCCGGCGCACCGCTGCCGGCCATCGAGGCCGTCAAGGAGCCTGCGGGAATTTGAGGTAGGCGTTGCCAAAATCACGATCGTCGTCCCGGCGAACGCCGGGACCCATACCGCGTGACGCCTATTTTGCGAGAGGTCTCTGACGTCTGCGCTCTCGCCGATGGGCCGCGACGTATGGGTCCCCCGATGCGCAATTGCGCATCTGAGCTCAAGGCCGGGACGACCCTCCGGCCTTTCATTACCTAACAGCCATGATGACGGCTCGATGCACCGCTTAGAGCGCGCGCCGGCGACCTGCGACCATGCTGTAGACAAACAACACCACAATGGCGCCCACGACCGCGCCGATCAGGCCTGCGCCCTCGCCCGGCCGATACCAGCCGAGCGCTTGCCCGAGAAACGTCGCAACAAACGCGCCGACGATGCCGAGTATCGTTGTGAGGATGAAACCCGAGGGCTCGTTGTCTCCGGGCATGATGAACTTCGCTATCACACCCGCCACGAAGCCAATGATGATCGTCCAGATAATGCCCATGTCAAATCCTCGGTTGTGAACGTCAGTTCGGAAGGCGCCCATCGGGCGTATACTGATCGACGGCGGATGGAAGTTCTCGTGAAAGCCTTGCCAGCAGTTCTTCCTGCGACAAACCCGTCTGCTGTTCCAGCGCCGCCAATACATCTGCCCCGATGGCCTGTTTCAGTTGTGGCGCGGGAAGCTCCTTGTTAGGTCCCTTGTTGATCCAGGACTCGGCAGCATCGCCCTGGCCGTTCTGCTTGAACCGTTCGAGCAACTCGCCCAACCCGCCGCCCAGCAGTCCGCCAACGCCGCCGCCGCCGAGAGCGCCACCCAAATTGCCGAGCAAACCGCCCAGGGGACCTTGCTGGCTGCCGGCGCCGGGTTGCGCATTGTTGCCGGTCGCTCCTTTCAACAACTCGGCGAGTTTGTCCCTGTTCTGGTAGCCCGCCAAGGCGAGCAACCCCAATAGCGCCGTCATCGATGGCATCCCGCGGGACATATGCGTCTCCTGTTCTGGAA
>JACDAG010000802.1 GCA_013695565.1 Bradyrhizobium sp. | reverse complement strand
CGAGTTCGGCTGCAAGGGCGAGACCAATTCGCCGCTGACCGGCATCACGCGCAATCCCTGGGATACTTCGCGCACGCCCGGCGGCTCCAGCGGCGGCTCGGCCGCGTTGGTTGCGGCCGGCGTCGTGCCTCTGGCAACCGGCGGCGATGGTGGCGGTTCGATCCGCATCCCCGCGGCCTTCAGCGGCCTGTTCGGATTGAAGGCGAGCTATGGTGTGGTGCCGAATTTGCTGGGGCCGATGGGCACGCTCGCGGTCTATGGCGGGCTGTCGCGCGATGTCGCCGACAGCGCGCTGCTGCTGAACGTGCTGACGCGGCCGGATGCGCGTGATTCCTTCGCCATTCCCTATCGCGGCATCGACTATCTCGACTGCCTTGAGGCGGGCGTGGCGGGAATGCGCATCGCCTGGTCGCCCGATCTCGGCTTCCCCGTTGCCGATCCCGCAATTGTCGCCGGCATGCAGCCGGCCATCGACGCCTTGAAAAAGGCCCGCGCCGATGTGCAGCCCGTTGAACTGGATATCTCCGGCGCACAGCCTGCCCTGGAGGTGATCTGGGGCGCATCGCACGCCGCTGTGGTGCGTGATTTCGACGGCGCGCAACTGGCGGCGCTCGATCCGGGCCTGCTGCGATTGGTGATAGCGGCCCAGGATATTTCCGCCAGCGAATTGCAGGCGGCCTATGCCGACATGCGCACGCTCAGCCAGCAGATGCATCATTTTCATCAGGAGTACGATCTGTTGCTGACGCCGACCATACCGATCACGGCCTTCGCGGCCGGCGTCGACACACCAGATCCGGTGCGCTTTCCGCAATGGTTCGATTGGACGCCGTTGACATGGCCGTTCAATCTCACCCGCCAGCCCGCGGCCTCGGTTCCCTGCGGATTTGTCGAGGGCTTGCCGATCGGCCTGCAGATCGTGGGGCCGATGTTCTCCGACGAGAAAATCCTCCGCGCCAGCCGCTGCGTCGAGCAGGCCTGCGCCAGCGGCGCGCGGCCAAGCCCCTGTCAATCAAGCCTTGTCAATCAAGGCTTGTCGATCAACCGAACGTAAAGGTGTAGGCGCTCAAGCCGGCCTTGGGCACTTTCAGACGCAGCACATGCTCGCCGCTTGTGCCGCCGTAGAGGGAATAAAGCCGGCATCCATCCACAGTGACCGGCGGCTGCGGCGTGCCATCGACCGTGATCGACAGTGTTTGTGGGGATGGGCTGCCGGCGACCAGATTGACCTTGGGAGCGTTGAAGCGCACCAGGATTTCGACACCTTCGGCCGAGGAGGTGGCGCGGTCTCCGATCAAATTCCAGGCGCCGGCGAGGGCGAACCGGTTTTGCGGCAAATTTCCCGGCAGCGTGTAGGTTCGCTCACCGGCGGCGAAATCCTGCGACGCCACGATGGCGCCGTCGTTCTTCTCCGAGCCGAGATAGAGTTCCGGCGTTTCGATGCCGGCGAGATCGGGATCGCCTGCCTGCGCGGCCGGCATGGCTTCGCCGACGAGGCGGGCGATCGTGTTCTCCAGTTGCTGGTAGCCGCCTTCGCCGAATTGCGTCGCGACGATGGTGCCGGACCTGTCGATCAGATACCCGGCCGGCCAATACTGATTCCCGAATGCGCGCCAGCTGCGATACTGATTGTCCTGCGCCACCGGATATTTGATGCCGAAGCGCCTGATGGCGGTCTCGACATTCGCCGTCTCCTTCTCGAATGCGAATTCGGGCGTGTGCACGCCGACCACGACAAAACCCTTGTCCTTGTAGGTGTCGTACCACTTCGTCACATAGGGCAGGGTGCGCACGCAGTTGATGCAGGAATAGGTCCAGAATTGCACCAGCACGACCTTGCCGCGCAGGCTTTCCATCGTCAGCGGTTGGGAATTCAGCCACGCCGAAATCCCGGCAAACTCCGGCGCGGTGCGGCGATCGCTCGATGTGGTTTCCTCCCCGCGCGTCAGCGACGGGCTGAACTGCACGGCAACGAGGAAGCCGACGAACAACAGTACAACGAGGGTGAGAAGCTTGCGCATGGTCATAGTCCTGTTTGAAGGCCTGGATAGAACTCCGAAAGCCACACGGTGACGATGGTGTCGTATTGCGTGTAGAAGGCGAGCGCGACGAGCAGCACCGCCGCGCCGAAGCTCCGCCGCAGGGCCGGCGTGTAGGGCGCAAGCCTGCGCATCTGGGTGGTGGCGTATTGCCCGCCATAGGCGATGAGCAATATCGGGAGAGCCGCGCCGATCGCGTAGGTGACGAGCAGCAAGCCGGCGCGCGCGAGGTTTTCCGACGTCGCAATCAGCGTGAGTATGGAGCCGAGAACCGGTCCGGCGCAGGGCGTCCACAGTACGCCGAGCGTCAGTCCGAGAACGAGTCCGCCGAAATTGCCCGATCCGGCAGCGCGCAGCGCGCCGTCCGCGTGCGACAGCAGGCCGCTCGAGCGCACTACGAGCCATTCGTAAGGCTGCGGCCAGAGCATCAACACGCCGAAGCCGCCGAGCAGCACGATGGAAGCCTTCCGCAGAGTATCGTGGGACAGTCCGAGCAACGTCGGGAAGGTACCGAACAAGAGCGCGAAGCCGGAAAAGGCTGATATGAAGCCGGCCACGATGAACAGCGGCCGCCACCGGCCTTGCTGGCCGATGGAGGTGCCGAGCAGGATCGGAAGCAGCGGCAGGATGCAAGGCGCTCCTGCCGTCAGCAATCCGGCCGCAAAGGCTAAGGATATCTTGAAGCCGATCTCGATCATTGCAGTATTCCCAGCCGAAGCGGTCGCCGTCACTTTTCCAGGGTGAGCAGCGGCTTGCCCTTCTCGACGATGTAGGTAGCGAGTTCACTTCCCGTGACCGTGCCGACGTTCCGCGCCGAATGCACCGCGCCGGCCGGAATGAAGAGCACGTCGCCAGCCCTCAGCGTCACCGTCGGCTTGCCCTCGACCTGATATTCCAGTGCGCCTTCGAGGACATAGATGATCTCTTCGCCGGGATGGGTGTGATTGCCGAAGGCGACGCCGGGCGCAAGGTCGACGCGGACCTGGATCGCCTCGCGGCCGGGGGCGCTGAGATCATGCCGCTGCAAATCGGTCCGCTTGACTCCGGATGGCTGCGCCTGCGCTGCCGGCAACGCCAACACGCTTGCCGTCATCAACACCGCCGTCGCCATTACGCGCATCGTCTTCATCAGATAGTTGCTCATATCGATTCTCCGTGGGTTAAGGGGAATAGCTGCTGCTTAGAGCGGCAGCGGCTCGCCGGCCTGTTCCTTGGCGATGTATTCGGCGTACCAGTCCGGACAGTTCACAT
>JACDAG010000047.1 GCA_013695565.1 Bradyrhizobium sp. | reverse complement strand
GGCCAGCCGCAGCCCGGCAGCGGCGGCTTCGGCCGCTTCGCGCTGAAGGCGCGCGCCAATGTGGTGGGACCGTCGATCGCCCTCACCAACGTCAATGTCGAACTCGACGGCAACGTCGCCGAGGGCGTCATGACCTTTGCCAATAACGGCCGCCAGACGCTGCAGGCGACGCTGGCCGCAGGTGCGCTGGATTTCACGCCCTACATCTCGACCTTCCGCCTGCTCGCCAGCGGCGCCCGTGACTGGAACCGGCAGCTGTTCGACCTGAACTCATTGTCCACCACCGACCTCGACATGCGCCTGTCGGCGGCCAAGGTAACGATCGGCTCGACCAAGCTCGGCCGTACCGCGTTCGGCGCCAATCTGCGCGGCGGCGCGCTCGCGCTTTCGGTCGCCGAGGCGCAGATGTATGGCGGTATCGCCAAGGGCACGTTCGGCGTCGCCCGTTCGGACGCGGTCGCCGACGTCAAGGCCCAGTTTCAGTTCACCGATGTCGATCTGCAGGCCTGCGCATCCGAATTGTTCGGCATCAACAAGCTCTCCGGCCGCGGCAATCTGAACGTCTCGCTGGTGGCCTCGGGCGCGAGCCCCTTCGGGCTCGTCACCTCGCTCGACGGCACTGCCACGCTGACCGGCCGTGACGGCGCGATCGCTGGCTTCAATGTCGAGCAGTTGCTGAAGCGGCTGGAACGCCGGCCGTTGTCCGGTGGCGGCAATTTCCGCTCGGGATCGACGCCCTATGACACGCTGACGGTGGCGGTGAAATTCAACGACGGCATCGCGACCGCCGAGGACGTCCGCGTCGAAGGCCCCGCCGCGCGCCTCAAGCTGACCGGCACCGCCTCGGTGCCGGCGCGTGAATACGATCTCAAGGGTATCGCCAGCCTGATCTCGGCGCCGAACACCGCGCCCGGCTTCGACCTGCCGTTCGTGGTGCAGGGTCCGTGGGACGATCCATTGGTGTTCCCCGATCCCGAAAGCCTGATCCGGCGCTCGCCGGGCGCCGCGCCGCTTCTGGATGCGGTAAAGGATCGCAAGACCCGCGACGCGGTTCGATCGGTGATCGAGCGCTTTACCGGCGGCGGCCCGCGGCCGGAAGCGCCGGCCGCTGCGGAAGGCGCCGCGAAGCCGAACTGACGATTTCGTGTTGCCGACGTCGCACCTGATCGCGTCATCCTTGCGGAACACACCGGCGCAGGCGACGTTTGCGTATCCGACAGCGAGGCAGGCCATGGCAAAACCGTTTCCGTCCAAGACCCACATCGGCAACCACATGCTGCATCCGGAAACGCTGATGCTGAACTACGGCTACGATCCGCAACTGTCGGAAGGCGCCGTCAAGCCGCCGGTGTTCCTGACCTCGACCTTCGTGTTCCGGACCGCCGAAGACGGCCAGGACTTCTTCGATTTCGTCTCGGGCCGCCGCGAGCCGCCGGAGGGGATGGGCGCAGGGCTGGTCTATTCGCGGTTCAATCATCCCAACAGCGAGATCGTCGAGGACAGGCTCGCGGTCTATGAGCGCACCGAGAAATGCGCGCTGTTCTCGTCCGGCATGTCGGCGATTTCGACGGCGATCCTCGCCTTCGTCCGCCCCGGCAACGTCATCCTGCACTCGCAGCCGCTCTATGGCGGCACCGAAACGCTGTTTGCCAAGACACTGGCGGGCCTCTCGATCGGCTCGACTGGCTTTGCCGATGGCAGACGCCGGCGGGGCGTCTGTTCGCGAGGCAATGCACCGGCGCGGGCTCGACGTTTTCGTTCGACATCGTCGGCGGCCAGGCCGCGGCATTCAAATTTCTCAACGCGCTGCAAATCTTCAAGCTGGCGGTAAGTCTCGGCGGTACCGAGTCGCTGGCCAGCCTGCCCGCCAGCATGACCCGTTCCGGCGTTCCCGCCGACATCCGCCAGAAGATCGGCGTCCTCGACTCCACGATCCGGCTGTCGATCGGCATCGAACACCCGTCCGACCTGATCGCCGACATCGCGCAGGCCCTGAACGAGGCATAGCTT
>JACDAG010000041.1 GCA_013695565.1 Bradyrhizobium sp. | reverse complement strand
AGCCAGCCGCCTTCGGCGACCTGCTTGAAGGCTTCCTTGAAACCCTTCGGCGTGGTGACGCTGCCGTCATCGTGCCGCTTGCAGCCTTCGAGATCGCCGACGCGGTTGAGCGGCTGCAACACTTCTTCGGACAGCTTGGCGGCTTCGCCGATGATCGCTTCCCGCACGTCGGCCGAGGCGTCCGTAAAACCCGGGAGATTGTCGTAGCGGTCGATCTGGAACACATCGTTGAGCAGGAAGGTGACGTCTTCCACGGGGGCTTTGTAGGTCGGCATGGTGTTCTCCCGGCAGGGCAGAATGAATTGGCTGATACGTTTAGATGGGGTTCGCAGGCCAGCAGGCGCTTGGGGTTCTAGAGAGGGACCTTATCCGGTTCCGGACGAGGCGGCCTCACCCTTTTGCAAGTTGTGCGTTTGCAAGTTGCGCGCCCATCAACTGGTGAAGCAGGTTCATCGCCTTGAGCGGCCGCACCATCACCTTGAAATGCGTGATCTTGCCGTCGGCGAAGGTGATGATGTCGACGCCGTTGATGGTGATGCCGTCGATTTCTTTGACGTATTCGAGCACGGCGCCATCGTCGCTGCGCCATTCACCGACATATTTGAATCCTTCGCCACCCAGCACTTTCTCGGCGCCGACAGATATTTGAAGGTGATGTCGCGGCCGCGCTGCGGGGTGTGGACCACGGGGCTCTCGAACACCGCGTCGGGGTGCAGGAGATCCCAAAGCGCCGCGGAATCGTGCGACTTCATGTAGCCGTACCATTTGTCCAGGGCGGTCATGGTCATGGCGTCCCTCCGATCGGTTCCAAAGCGAGCCCAATCTTTATGCACGTTGACGCATATGCAACTTTATGCATAAAGTCAACGCGACAGATTGGTCCAGAGAGGACCGGATGAAGGGATCGGCGTATTGGCGCTCGGTGACGCAATCCTTGCTTGTCTGACGGAACGTCCGATGTCGGGCTATGAGCTCGCCAAGACGTTCGACTCCTCGATCGGGTTTTTCTGGAAGGCCGACCACCAGCAGATCTATCGCGAACTCTCGAAACTCAGGGATCGCGGCCATATCCAGGGCCACGAGGTGGTCCAGTCCGGCAAGCCCAACAAGCTGGTCTACACGCTGACATCCGAGGGCCGGGCCGCATTCCGGCACTGGGCCGCCCGGCCGAGCAGCCCGCCCATGATCAAGGACGACCTTCTGGTGCGGCTGTGCGCGCTCGACAGCGTCGATATCGAGCCGTTGCGCGCCGACCTGATGGCGCGACTGGAACACCATCGCGACCGCTACGCCCGCTACGAACGCATCCTCAAAAAGCTATTCCCGGACGGCACGGCCACATCGGTCGCCGATACCGGCAAGCTGCTCGGACTGCGCATCGGCCTGCGCCATGAGCGGACGGTGGCGGAATGGTGCGAGGAAGCGATCGAGACGCTGTCGGCGATCTCGAAGCCTGCCAGCGTCCTGCTGCTCGAAGACTCCAGGCGCGAAAACAACGGCTGAGCAGCCCCGGAACCCCGCCGGCCGGGTTGCAAAGTTAACTTTAAGGGCGCCCGGCCCCATTCCTTAACCCGTTATTTACCGTAACGCGAAAAAGTCAGGATCTGAGGCAGACGACCTGCGCGGAATTCGATTGTCTCCTGGGGTGGGACGCGCGGGGAGGCTGTTAGGCGCAGGAAGCGCCGGAGTCGGAACCGGACGAGATCATGAATTCGCGCGTATCGTGGAGTGTAGACGGCATCGATCCATCCGTCCGCGAAAGGGCCGAGGCGGCCGCGCGGCGTGCTGGCATGTCGCTGAGCGACTGGCTCAATTCCACCATCGGCGAATCAGCCCCTCCCAATTTCCGCGCACCTCACGAAGAAGTGCCGGCGATGCCGAGCCAGGACAGAAGCGACGTCGCGGACATCCACCAGCGGCTCGATTCGATCACCCGGCAGATCGATGCGATTTCCCGCCCCGCGCCACGCAACGACGCGCCCCGCGCCGAGGCTCCCCGTGCTGAGGCTCCCCGTCCCGAGCCGACCGTCGCACGGCAGTTGAACGACGCCATTTCGCGCCTCGACGCGCGGCTGTCGCAGATTTCAAACCAGGCCCCGCACCAGCCGACGGTGCAGGACCGGCAGCGCCAGGCCGAGATGGTCGAGCGCGCCGCAGCGCAAGTCTATCGTCCGTCGCCGCCGCTGAGCCCGGTTTCGTTTGATTCGGCGATCGCCGAAATCGCCGCGCGCCAGAGCGAACTGGATGGCGTGCCGCCCCGGCAGATGCCATCGCGTAGCGCGCCACCGATGGCGCCGAGCGCTCCGATCAATGCGGCCTATGCGCCGCCGATGCCGCAGTCCGCGCCGATGCCACAACCCGCGCCGGTGCCGGCCGGTCCGGATTTCACCTCACTGGAACGTCATCTGCTCAAGATCACGAGCCAGATCGAGGCGATGCAGCGCCCCGACAATGTCGAGCAGTCGATTGCGGCCTTCCGCACCGAGCTCGCCGAGATCCGCCGCGCCATCACCGAGGCGATGCCGCGCCAGGCCATCGATTCGATCGAGACCGAAATCCGCTCGCTGTCGCGCCGGATCGACGAAACCCGCCAGAACGGCACCGACGCCCAGGTGCTGGCCAACCTCGAGCGCGCGCTCGGCGAAATCTACGACGCGCTGCGTGCGCTCAAGCCGGCCGAACAACTCACTGGCTATGACGACGCGATCCGCAATCTCGGCACCAAGCTCGATCTGATCCTGCGTTCGAACGACGATCCGTCGACGGTGCGCCAGCTCGAAGACGCGATCTCGGCGATGCGCTCGATCGCCGCCAATGTCGCATCCAACGATGCGCTGGCTCGGGTTTCCGAAGATCTGCACGCGCTGTCGGCCAAGGTCGACCAATTGTCCCGCGGTGGCGACAACAGCGAGTCGCTCGCCAGCCTCGAACAGCGCATTGCCGCGCTGACCTCGTCGATCGAAACGCGCGAGCGGCCGGTCGCCAGCGACAATTCGGAATATATCGAGGGCGCGCTGCGCTCGCTGTCCGAACGGCTGGATCGCATCCCGGCCGGCAACGACAACGCTTCGGCGTTCGCCCATCTCGAACAGCGCGTGACCTATCTGCTGGAACGGTTGGAGACCTCCGGCGGCGCCGGTGCCGCCTCCGGCGACGGCAATCTCGGGCGCGTCGAGGAAGGACTGCAGGATATCCTGCGCCATCTCGAACAC
>JACDAG010000023.1 GCA_013695565.1 Bradyrhizobium sp. | reverse complement strand
CTCGACTACCGTGTCTCGCCTTACACCGTGGTGGGTTTCGCGCTGGCCGGCGGCAACACCAGTTATGGTCTGTCCGGCGGACTTGGCGGTGGACACAGCGACATGTTCCAGACGGCCGTCTACAGTTTGACGCGGGTGGGGGCGGCCTACGTGTCGGGCGCACTCGCCTATGGCTGGCATCAAGTGACCACCGACCGAATGTTGACCGTGGCAGGTCTCGATCGCCTAACCGCCGGTTTCGCCGCCAACAATATCGGCGGCCGGATCGAAGGCGGCTATCGCTTCGCCATTCCTGGCGTCTACGAACTGCCGGGTTTCGGCTTTACCCCTTACGCTGCCTTCCAGATGCAAGCCTTCCGCACGCCGTCCTACAATGAGGTCGCCGTCTCCGGCTCCTCGATGTTCGCACTCGACTATCAGGCCCACACCACGACCACGACACGCACCGAACTGGGCGCCTGGGTCGACCGTTCCATGTTGCTGTACCCAGGGGCGTTGCTGTCGCTGCGCGGCCGCGCCGCCTGGGCTCACGACAACTGGTCCGACACCGCATGACCGCCGGCTTCCAGTCGTTGCCGGGATCGACCTTTACCGTGATCGGCGCCATACCGGTGCACGATTCATTGCTGGCCTCGGCGGTCGCGGAGATCAGCTTCAGGAACGGCATCTCGATCGCCGGCAAATTCGACACCGAGCTGGCCGCGCATTCGCAGACCTATGTCGGCACCGCGCGGCTGCGTTACGCCTGGTAGCGGCTTGTGGTGACGGCCGAAACCCACGCCGGCTGAAAAATCCCTGCGACTGCCCGGGCCATATGTGCAAAGCACCGGTCAACATGATCCTCCATCCGACGCCAAAAGGTTAGAAAGGGTCGACCTGGATGCGAAGGCAATGAACTTATCCGCTGCGGGTTATGCAGCGACAACGAGGTGCTGCGCGTATTTCGTCGCGCCCGGTAGGTGCTACCCCCTCCGCGCGCCCAGCCGGCGGCTACCGAGCCAAGGATAAGCTAATCCGCGTGACGACCGTGTCCCACTGCCGCTCTTCCGCAGCTGGATAGTTGATCAACACGCAGTTCATGTACCCTTTGCCACGATTGCAACGATTGTACCAAGTCCTGCCGTTGCGGATGCTGGATACGGCGAAGAAGTTCGGCGTTACTCGCTTGTATTGAATGCCAGCAGGAGGTTGCCGCTTTCGCAAAAAATCAGCGGGCGAAACGTTACCAGGATTTGGAACGGACTGAAGGGTAAGATCGGCTCGGCGGTCCTTCGTAAAAAAACGCCGCCCAATTCCACCTTCCGGTGAGCCGGCGTCCTCAGTAAAAATCGACACCGGGACGTCCACTTCAGCTGTTGTGCTTGGGACCACATACCTTCGCCACTCCGGGGGTTCCGCAATGGCCAGTCCCGGAACCACAGCGGCAACAAAAATGATAAGAAGCGACTTCATAGCTGCAATTCCCCTTCGATTCGAATAATCGAACTGCTTCGCTTTCGTTCCATTCGCTGTTTCGTTATGCGCTCCGGTGTATGTGGTGGCCGCCGGCAAAAGCTTCTGTCTAGCGCCGCCGCGTCGTCCGCTATTGGCAGATTTTGTTGCAAAAGTCGGTTGAGGAAGGCCACGAACCGTGATTCCGTTACGTTGACGCGAATCTCGGCGATGTCGATCCATGATGGGCCGTCTGAAGAGTGACCAAGGTCAACTGTTCTACTAGTTTCATCTTGGCGACGCGGTTCCCGAAGATCATTTGGTGCGGAAGATCGACGCTGCTCTCGATCTCTCCTGGCTTCGCAGCGAACTTGCACCTCATTATTCGTCGACAGGTCGCCCGTCGATCGATCAGGAACCGATGATCCGGATGCTGGTCGTGAGGTATGTGTTCGCGATCCGCTCGGAGCGGTTGATCTGCCGTGAAGTGCAGGTGAACTTGGCTTATCGCTGGTTCTGCAAGCTCGGTATCGCGGACGCTATCCCGGATCATTCGGCATTTTCGCGGGCCCGCAACGAGCGCTTCCGCGATGGAGATGTATTCCGCCACTTGTTCGAGCGGGTCGTTGAGGCGTGCATTGCGGCCGGTCTGGTCGGCGGCGAAGGCTTTGCGGTCGTTGCGAGCCTCATCCAGGCGGATGCCAACAAGCAGCGCTCGATCGCAGGGCAAGATTGGCACAGAGATCGCGATCCGGCGAGGTCCAGCCGCGCGGTGAAGGAGTATCTGACGACTCTCGATGATACGGCATGGGGCGCCGCCAGCGACGTTGTGCCGAAGTTCGTCTCGCCATCCGACCCCGCGGCCCAGTGGACTGGCGCTCATAAGGGACCGGCATTCTTCGCTTATTCCGACAACTATCTCATCGACGTGAAGTTTGGCGTCATCGTTGACGTCGAGGCGTCCCGATCCATTCGGAGGCCGAGGTAGGCGCGGCGAAGACCATGATCGAGCGAACAGAGGAGCGCTTCGGCCTTAAGCCGGAGCGGCTTGTCGGGGATACCGCCTACGGGGCGGCTCCGATGCTGAACTGGCTGGTCGAGGAGAAGGGCATCGCGCCACATATCCCTGTGTTCGACAAGTCCAAGCGGGATGATGGCACCTTCTCGCGCAGCGACTTTCGTCATGACCCGACTGACGACGTCTACCACTGCCCGAGAGGAAAGCGGCTTGGGACGAGCGGCACCGTGCACGAGGGCAAACCTTCTTAAAGTTTGCTCCGTCGCAGCTGCTTGCGTCGTGCTTAATGGCCACAGCACCCAAGCAGAGAACGTTACTGTCTACAGGGAATCCTGCCGTTGGGAAGCGTTCGAAAATTGGAATCTCATCTGCAAGATCAACAAGAATACTTTGATCAGCAACGAACCGAGCGTGTGGTTTGCCAATGAATTTAGGGACATCAAGTCGATCACGGTATGCGTATCGTTCACAAACCGCGGAGGGCTGAACGTCCCTGCGATCATCGTGCACAATTATAATGACGGCCGTCAATCTAAGCCGACAGAGCTTTTCGATAACGTCAAATTTCGGGGCAATGTCGCGCCCGGCAAAATGTCCTGGATCGGCACCGGTCCCCGGGGCGCTCCTATTT
>JACDAG010000010.1 GCA_013695565.1 Bradyrhizobium sp. | reverse complement strand
AAGGGGTCATGTGATTCAAATGACTCACTTTTGTCTTTTTGAGTCTCGACACTCGATAAATACAAGAAGCTACTGTGCCCCAAGTGTTTGTTGCGACTCGCGAATTTTTTCCCGGGACAGCCCTGCGGTGGACGGGGGGACTGTATCTGTCTTATTTCATCGTGGTCACTGTGCGTCGGCTTCAATTATTGGGCACTGCAACAATTGCCCGGCAGCGCCTCCGGGACTGCAAGCAAATCGTCGGTCTGATGGAAGATGGGGGCGGGCAATGTCGCCAATTTGTCGGGATACTGTCGTGTCGGGCGCCTTTGGCCGGCGGTAACTTACTGGCGGGCGTACCAGAAAGGAAACGCCATGAGCATGAAGACCCCGTTGGACCCCAAGTTGCTGTTTTTTGGGTGCGCTGTATCAGAGTCTCTCAAAGTGGGCAGCCGACCAGCATTACGTCGCGCCGGTGCATCGCTCGCGCGCTGGGGTTTGAAAGCGCAGATACCTTCGATGATCCGGCTTTCGTCGCTTCGGTCCAGCAGTTGCTGGAAGGGATCAAGAAACTCAACGAAAGCGAACAGGCCAGGCAGCACCCGGATCGTGTCCGCGTGAAGGTGGCTAGGGTATTGAACGGTGAAGGCTTGGGACGGTTTGCCGATGCGTCGGGCAATCAAGTAATCCGCGCTGTTGCAGCCGCTCAGTTGCTCCCGTCTGCGGGCGGTTTCATTACCTCGAGGTATGCGGCGGCTGCTTGCGAACACGTCCTTGAAGCGGCAGGAATCACGCCTTCAAATGGGTGCGCTCGGTTGATGATGATCGGTGGTAACCAAGCTGGCCGTTCAGATGGCGAATGACCTAGTCCGCGCTACCAGTCGGCGTAGATCAATAGCCCTGCGCCTTGATCCATTTCACACTTTCACTGCCAGAAATCCAAGCGAGGGCGTCTTCTTCGTTCTTAAACCCTTCGATAAAATCGACCGTCTTCTTCGGACAGTGTGCAACAATTTCCCAAGCGCAGCCCGGAATAAGTCGCGCTCTGAAAGAAACAGGTTTAGAGGCCATCGGAGTCGCGGTGTGCTTGTTGTAGTCAAACCGTCCCATGACACTCTCCTTAATTATTTCGCGAGATTAGAAGCACGCCACCTTTGCGCGGCGTTTCGACCAGATCATGCGCCTGCAAAAAGACGTTGTCGAATCGAATAGTGGTTGATGGCGGACCGACCCTTAACGGCAACTCAAATATCTCGCTTAGTGAGCATTATAGCTCGTTCACCCGATCATATAGGGGTGCGGCGATGGTGTTGTCGAACCGCACTAGGCAGGTCTTCGAGACCGATGCCGGCACCGCGTGGAATCCGTCGAACCGGCCGGCATAGGGAACGAGCTTCGGTCGCTAGGCTTCGAACACCTCCCAGACCGTCTGTTCGGCCAGTTCTGGATGCCGGTGCGCCTTGGCGTAGGCGATGCACTTGTCCAACAGCCACGCGTTCAACTCGTCGAGAGTTTTGAACCGCAGCCGTGGCGTGAAGAAGCGCTCACGGACAAGCCCAACCTGGTTCTCGACCTGACCCTTCTCCCAGCCCGACGCTGGCGTGCAGGCAACCGGATCGACCAGGTAGTGGCTGCACATCTGCATAAAGGGATTGTAGAGACGTCCTTTGTCGACGAAGATCGTCTCCACGGCGGTCTTCATGTTGTCGTAGATGCCGCGCACGCAGGTGCCCTTGAACAGAGCGAATGCCCGGTCGTGGGCATCGAACACCATCTCCTGTGTCTCGCGGGGATAGCACCGCACAAACGGCATCCGGCTGTGACAGAGCCGGACATGGGCGGCCTTCACCATCACCGTTACGCCATTGAGCAGAACGACTTCATGGCTCCAGTCGAACTGGTAGGCTTCACCCGGCGCAAAACTCAGCGGAACATAGGCGGCGGCCGTCGTGGCGCCTCGCTCCTTGCTTCACCGTCTGGCGTAGCGACGCACGGCATCGTAGCCGCCGTCATAGCCGCGGCCGCGGAGCTCCTCGAAGATCCGGATCAATGTCAGTTGCTCGCGAGCGGACTTGGCCGCGTTCCCTGCCAGCAACCCGTCGAGTTCTGCCGCCCATCGTCCCAGCTTCGGCCGCGGTTGGACAACACGCTCGTACTCGAATGAGGTGTCTCCCGACCTCAGCACCTTCCGGACCGTGTTCCGCGATACCCTCAGGTC
>JACDAG010000009.1 GCA_013695565.1 Bradyrhizobium sp. | reverse complement strand
AAGGGGTCATGTGATTCAAATGACTCACTTTTGTCTTTTTGAGTCTCGACACTCGATAAATACAAGAAGCTACTGTGCCCCAAGTGTTTGTTGCGACTCGCGAATTTTTTCCCGGGACAGCCCTGCTTGCCGGGGCGCTACGGAGGCAAGGATCATGGTCGAGCGAAGAGCGGCACTCAATAATCTTGCTGTTGGAGATATTTTTCATGCTGAATGCCCGAACGGGTCCAGCCTGATTTGCTTGGCCGCGGCTGTCACAAAAACCATAATCCAAGCCAGGACCGTGACGACACAGAAACATCTGGAGTTTGATCGCCGGACTGGCATTGCAGAGTTGGGTGATGAACTGGTCTTGTGTACCGTGGACTCGGTCGCACCTCTGCCTGCGGATATTCATAACGCGGTGTTGGGAATCGATCGAAAATTCAGGTTAGAGCAGGAGCCGGAACGGCTTAAGCTGAGCGCTTCTGAGAAGCGAGCGCTGCTCTACATTGACCCACACTATGCCTCGAATCGAGTGTGAATTTCCTGCGGATGTTTTCGTCTGCAGGCTCGCTGTCAGGCTTGGTGACTGCACTTTATTACGGTGACAGTGCACTAAATTGACTTGTTACGCTTTCGCGCGCATCATGTCGCATGGCCCGCCTCGCCCGTGTCGTCGTCCCCGATCATCCGCACCATGTCACCCAGCGTGGCAATGGCCGCGCGCGGACCTTCTTCGACGAAGGCGACTATGCGCTCTATCGCGACCTGCTCGCCGAAAACTGCCGCGCCGCCGAGGTCGAGGTGTGGGCCTGGTGCCTGATGCCGAACCATGTGCACCTGATCCTGGTGCCGTCCGATCCCGACGGGCTGCGCCGCGCGCTGGCGCGGGTGCATCGAAGCTATGCCGGTATCATCCAGGCACGGCGCAAACGCAGCGGACATTTCTGGCAGGGCCGGTTCGGCGCCGTCGCCATGGATGAGCAGCATCTCGCCGCGGCCCTGCGCTACGTGTCGCTCAACCCGGCGCGGGCGCGGCTGGTAGAGCGGGCGCAGGACTGGCGGTGGTCGAGCACGCGCGCGCATCTGCGCGGCAAGGACGACGGCATCACCGCGTTGAAACCCATCAGGGATCGCTTCCCTCAGTTCGCCGATCTGCTCGCTCGCGAGCCGGAGGCCGATCTGTTCGAACGCCTGCGCACCGCCGAGAGCATCGGCCGGCCGCTCGGAGACGATCGCTTCCTCACCCGCCTCCAGCGGCTGACCGGGCGCATTCTCAAACCAGGCAAACGCGGCCCGAAGGCGTCGGGGCCGGAAGAGGACTGAGAATGGTCATCGCTGAACGAGGTTTAGTGCACTGTCACCGTAATTCTGAATTTCACCGACCCGGAATTACAGTGCTGGACTGCACCCTATAAGTGAAACACGGGCATTACGGTGGGCATTACGGTGACAGTGCACTTAATTCAGTGATGCCCACGAAAACCGCAACTTCTCAATTGAGTGCACTGTCACCGTAATACCCGTAATACCACAGGGCCGCCGCAAGACCAGGACCGTCAATGGAACGACGACCGTGTTCGTCACCGACGCCGCCAACCGCGAAGTGCTGGAATATGACGGCGCCAGCGGGGCGATCCTGCGCTGGTACGCTTATGGGCTGGGGTCGAACGACGTGCTGAACCAGCTCAACGTGGCGGCGGGAACGCGGACGACGCTGGTTCCGGATATTCTGGGGTCGGTGATCGGGTCACAGGATTCAGGTTCGGGCACGCTGACCAAGATCGGGTATTTGCCTTACGGCAAGAGCGCCAGCGCCGGACCGTTCGGGTTCACCGGACAGCGGATCGATGCCGAGATTGGCGGACTGTATTACTATCGCGCACGGCAGTATTCGCCGGCCTGGGGAAGGTTTTTGCAGACGGACCCGATTGGGTACGAGAGTGGCGTCAATCTGTACGCTTATGTCAGTAATGATCCGCTCAACAATACGGACCCAACAGGACATTGGGGTTTTGGTCTGCAGGGTTCCACATCCATTGAAGCCGGCATAGGTTTTGTCGGTGCCGGAGCCACGGGATCGATTGGTCGCGGTGTTTTTGGAGGCGGTCCCCAAGGATTGAATGTTGGGGGGTTCGCGAGTGGCGGGGCGTTTGCTGGCGGCCCTGGATACGGTGCAAGTTATCCTGCTGTTCAACCCGGTGGAACAACGGCGGTGGCTGGCGCTGCCGCCGGTGTTGGTGGGGGCATCTTTTTTACCAACGCGACAAATGCGCCGGAACTCGCTGGGCCATTCAACACATATTCGATCAATACGCCGATAGGCTCAATACAGTTCGGCGAGAGCGGGGGTACGTGGATTTTCTCAATTACCTGTGGCGTACCTCCTTGCGGAATCGGAACTCCCACTGTGGCAGTATCTTCATATCCCACGAACACGGTTACCTTGCCTCCAAAATGACCTCCGCAAACAACATTTTTTTAGGGCTCGCGTTGGCAGTTGTCGCTTCCGGCGTCGGCCAGGTTGTAGGACCGCGCTGCTGGAAATACAGGCTCACAGCTGATTCTATTGAGTTCGTGATGTTCGGAAAATTCCGCGTTTGGAGTTGTTTATTCGAAGACATCACAGACATTGTCCCTATCTCCTTTCTTCGATTGTTTGCCACTCTTTCTCTCAGTTTGGTGAACAGACCTTTCTTTGCACGATGCGTGCTGGTGCGGTTGCGCCGAGGCGTCTTTAGAGCTGTGGTGATGACTCCGGATCAGCCCGACGATTTTGTACAAACCGTAAGACAGAAAATTTTAGTCGCGCGCAATTCGAGCGATTCTGGGCGGATTGAACCGACTCGTCCGCCGTAGCTAAAAGAACGACCTATCCCGCCGTAGCTCGAAGAGCGACGTGGAGCCGCAGCACCTCGTCCGGCTTCGGCGCACGAACACCACCACGCCCCAGGATACCGCCTTGGTATCTGCGCGACAGGGGCAACCAGTCGCTTCTGGAGCCACGAACACTCCAATGGAGCAGGGCATGCCACTAGGACAATCTGGTTCAGGTGCTAAATGACTCTTCGAACACGGGCCCTCCTATCCGTAATTGCCGCAGGCTTCGCGGCTTTTGGATTTTTGTTCGCGTCCGTATTAGTTCCCAAATATTCAATTGTGTTTATGCTTCTCGCTTTCATTTTCCTTATTCCCGGAAACATATGGTTGAGAAGCATTTTTAGGTGTCCTGTGTGCGGAACATCCATATTTGAAAGAGGACATTGGCTTACTACGTTTTGGCCTGCACCGACGTGTGCAAAATGTCATGCCGATCTGAGGAATCGTTAGAAATTGCGGTGACGCCCATTAGAAATACGAGAATTACAATTACGGTGACAGTGCTGGACTGCACCCCGTAAGTGAGACACCGCAATTACCGTAATTCCCGATGCTGACGCCATCGCCTGAGATATCGCTGTCGTCGATGATGAAGACGCAGTGAGCGCCGATGCGGAATTCAATCCTGCAATCCGGCGGTACCGCAGCATTCCGCACGGCATGCTGCGCTGGACCTTGACGCTGTTTCTTGACGTGAATCGGCTCCCCTACGCTGGGAAACGCGCTACCGCCGTCGCAGCGCACAATTAACGATTGCAGCGGCTGCGGATAGCCAAGTGCGGCTGTCTTCTGCTAAAAAAACTTTGAACCTTTTCGTCCCGCCACAGACTTCTTCACGAGGGGATTTGTTGCCTGTGTACCGCCGCGCCGACCTTTCGCGGACCGTGAAGCTTGTTCCGGCGCTGTTCCTGACAGCGGCCGCAACGAGCGTTTCCGCGCGCGAATTTCGAATTCGCAAGGTGCAGTGAATTGGCCGTAACCCCGCAACAGGACGGATCAGTGGAACGGCCGGCGAGCCTCGCGGTTCGCGGCCGCTTTCGCATCGTCCAGATGCTGCGCGCGGTCCCGATCCGCTGGCGCATCCTGTCGATCGCGGCCTTGAACTCCGCCGTGGTCGTCGTGCTGGCCGCGCTGATCTGGAACGGCGCCAAGGTGCTCGGTTCGGCCTGGGAGGATGTCCGGCATGTCAGGGAATCCGACAAGATCCTGGCGCTGCTCGAAAGCGAGACCAGCCGGCTGCAGAACCTGATCCACCGCTACATCAACCAGCCGAGCCCGGAACTGTTCGCGGAGATCCTGCTGCTGCGCGAAGCGGTATTGGGCACGCTGACCAACCGTGCCGCGAACGACCCGATGCTGTCAGGCTCGGTGGAGCAGCTCGAACAGGTCACCGACCGCTTCCTCAACGGCTTCGGTGAATTGCGGGCGGTGCAGGCGACGATCGCAAAGACCTACGAACAGCAGGTGCTGGGACCGGCCAGGGACATGGCCGGGCTCTATTCCATCATCGAGGGCGCCACCGGCCACCGCGACGCGCTGATCTGGCCGTCGCTCGGCAAATCCCGCGAGGCGTTTACCGGCATGCTGGTCGCCGCCAACGCCTATTACCTCTCGCTGGCATCGGCCTCGGCCGAGGACGCCCGCCGCAATACCGAGACGATCGAAAAATCCATCCCCGTGATGACCGACCTCGCGGACAATGATCTGCAGCGCATGGCGCTGACGCGGCTGCTTGCGAAAACCCTGGCGCTCCGCGAGGGACTGGCAAAACTGACCGAACAGCTCGCCAGCCGGACCGAGCTGCTGCGCAACACCATCGACGCCAGCCAGGCCGACGCCATCGGCGTGATCGACAGCCTGTCGGTGAAGATGCGCCAGCGCGAACAGAAGGCGCAGGAAACCTTCGACAAGACGCTGGCGGGCATTTCGCGCCGGGTGCTGTCGATCGCCGTGATCTTTCTCGGCATCATCCTGTCCGCGGGCGTGCTGATCGCGCTGTCGATCCGCCTGCCGCTGCAGCAGATCCTGGCGGCGATGCACGCGATCACCTCGGGCAATTACGATCGCAGCGTGCAGGGCACCACCGCCAAGGACGAGGTCGGCGCGATGGCGCGCGCGGTGGAGGTGTTCCGCGAAAACGCCATCGCCAAGAGCAAGACCGAGGATGAGCTGCGGGCATCGAAGGAAAAAGCCGAGACCGCGCTGCTCGAACTCAATGCCGCGCAGCAGAACCTGATCGACGCCGAACGGCTGGCGGCGCTGGGCGGCCTGGTCGCCGGCGTCGCCCACGAGGTCAACAACCCGATCGGCATCAGCCTGACGGTGGCATCGAGTTTTGCCCGCCGCGCCGAGATCTTCGAGTCCGAGCTGCGCACCGAGCCGCTACGCCGCTCCAAGCTCGACGAGTTCGTCAGAAGCTCGCGCGACGCCGCCGGGCAATTGGTGGCCAATCTGCATCGCGCCGGCGAGCTGATCCAGTCGTTCAAGCAGGTGGCGGTCGACCGCTCGCACGCCGAGCGGCGGCAGTTCAGCCTCGGCGAGGCCACCGACCAGATCGTCGCGAGCTTGCGGCCGGTGTTGAAGAAGGCGGCGGTGACGCTGTCGGTCGACGTGCCGGAAGGTCTCCTGATCGACGGTTATCCCGGCTCCTACGGGCAGATCCTGACCAATCTTTTCCTCAACGCCGCCAATCATGCCTTCGCCGACGGCCGTACCGGGTCGATCTCGCTGTCGGCACGGGCCCGCGGCAACGACGATGTCGAGATCATTTTTGCCGATAACGGGGCCGGAATGACGCCGGACGTGCAGCGGCAGGCGTTCGACCCGTTCTTTACCACGCGCCGCAACGAGGGCGGCACCGGACTGGGCTTGCATATCGTCTATAATCTTGTCACTCAACAGCTCGGCGGCCGGATGATGCTGGAGTCAAGACTGGGACAAGGCACCACTTTCCGCATTATCATGCCTAAGGTCGCCAGGGGGATTGCAACTGGCGGACCCACGATCACTGACGCAGCAGCCGACGGAACTCCTCAATGGCCGAACAGGACGATGTCCTCTACCTGATCGACGATTCCGAAGCCGTTCCGGAGATTTCTACGGCGCGCAAATGGAAGATCGCGGTGATCGACGACGATCAGGCCGTGCATGAAGGCACCCGCTTTGCGCTGAGCGACTACAACCTCCAGGGCTCGACGCTGGAAATCCTCTCCGCCTATTCCGCGGCCGAGGGCCGCGTCCTGATGCGCGACAACCCCGACATCGCGGCCGTGCTGCTCGACGTCATCATGGAAACCGACGTCGCCGGCCTCGACCTCGTCGAATACATCCGCAACGACATCAAAAACGAGACCGTCCGCATCATCCTGCGCACCGGCCAGCCCGGCCAGGCCCCCGAACGCCGCGTCATCGTCCAGTACGACATCAACGACTACAAGGCCAAGACCGAGCTCACCGCCGACAAGCTGTTCACCTCGCTGACCGCGGCGTTGCGCAGCTACCAGCAGCTCGAACGCATGGTGCAGACCAGGCGCGGGCTCGAAATCATCATCGATGCCGCCTCGACCCTGTATGATTTCAAATCGATGCAGCGTCTTGCCGAGGGCGTGCTGACGCAGCTGGCCTCGCTGCTCAATGTCGATTGCGCCGGCATATTGGTGCTGCGCGACGACGGTGCTGCGGGGAGCGAATTCTCGGTGCTGGCGGGCTCGGGCTGCTACAGCCGTTTCATCGGCTCGACCAGCTCGAAATCGCTCGATCCCGACCTGCGGCAGATGGTGGAAGCCGCCTTCCTGCGCCGCAAGAACGAGTTCGCCGACCACCGCAGCGTGCTCTATCTGCGCACCGGCTCCGGCCGCGAAGTCGTGGTGCTGCTGCAGGCCGAGCGCCAGTTGTCCGACACCGACCGTGCGCTGGTGGAGATTTTCTCCAGCCGGCTGTCGATCGCGTTCGACAATGTGATCCTGTACCAGCAGCTGCACGCAGCCAATACCCAGCTCGAAGACCGCGTCGCCCAGCGCACCCGCGCGCTGATGCAGGCCAATCGCCGGCTTTCGGCGCAGTGGCTGCGATTGCAGCGCGCCAACGGCTTCAAGAACGAAATTTTGGGCACTGTCGCGCACGACCTGAAAAATCCGCTCGGCGTGATTCTTGGGCGCACCGAAATGCTGACCGAACTGATCGGCGCCGGCTCGCCCAAGGAAAACGTCACCGCGCAGGTCGAGCACATCCGCGACGCCACCAAGCGCCTGACCTCGATGGTCGATCATCTGATTTCGGATGCGATGGCCGACGCTTTCGACATCACCATCCGCCGCGAGCCGGTCGATGTCGCCGCACTGGTGGCCGAAGTCACCGACGCCAACCTGCCTTCGGCCGTCAACAAGCAGCAGACCATCAGCGTCTCCACGCCGGCGAATTTCGTCACCATGTGCGACGCCGACCGGATCCGCGAGGCGATCGACAATCTGGTCAGCAATGCCATCAAATATTCACCGATCGGCGGCAAGATCACGGTCGGCGTCACCCATGAAGGGGACAACACCGTCGTGCGGATCACCGATGAGGGCGCCGGGCTGTCGCCTGAAGACCTCGGCCGGCTTTTCGGTCGGTTCCAGCGGCTGTCGGCCAAGCCGACCGCCGGCGAAAGCTCCACGGGCCTCGGCCTGTCGATCGTGAAACGCATTATCGACATGCATGGCGGCCATGTGACCGCTGACAGCCCCGGCCCCGGACAGGGCTCGACGTTTACGGTTACACTGCCTGCAGCAGAGACATCATGAGCCAGAGCCAGCACATCATCATCGTCGACGACGAGGCGCCGGCCCGCGAAATGGTCGGCGATTATCTCAAGATGCACGGCTTTGCCGTGACGCTGTGCGACGGCGGCAAGAGCCTGCGCGGCGTGATCGAGACCAACGTGCCCGATTTGGTGGTGCTCGACCTCAACATGCCCGAGGAAGACGGGCTCTCGATCATCCGCGACCTCAAGAGCCGCATCAACGTCCCCGTCATCATGCTGACCGCGACCGCAAGCCCGATCGACCGCGTCGTCGGCCTTGAACTCGGCGCCGACGATTACATCGCAAAGCCCTGCGAGCTGCGCGAACTGATGGCGCGGATTCGCTCGGTGCTGCGCCGGAGCGCGCCGGCGAAGGCGGCCGCGCCCGAGACCGCCAGCGCAAAGGCTGACAAGGAACAATTGGTGCGGTTCGGCACCAAATGGCTCGATCTCGAGGCGCAGGCGTTGCGCGACGACGAAGGCAATGAGCATCCGCTGACCGCATCCGAATTCGGCCTGTTGAAAGTGTTCGCGGCCAACCCGAAGCGGGTGCTGTCGCGCGAGCGGCTGCTGGAGTTGGCGAATGCGCGTGACGCCGAAGCCTTCGACCGCGCGGTCGACCTTCGCATCATGCGGATCCGGCGCAAGATCGAGATCGACCCGACCAAGCCCGCCGTGATCCGCACGATCAGAGGCGGCGGTTATCTGTTCTCGCCGAGCGGCGAGAAGGGTTAGGCGGGTACCAATCGCTTGACGTTGATGGTGCGCTTGCGAACCTGGGCCAGGTCGTAATTCATTTGCATCCGAAGCCAAGTGTCGGCCGTGCTGCCGAGCGCCTTCTCTAGCTTCACAGCCATTTCTGGCGTGACCCCGCTGCGGCCGGCGATTAGATTGTGAAGGTGCTGACGCGTGATGCCAAGGCCTTTTGCTGCCGTGATAATCGTAACGTCCAGTTCGTCGAGTGTGTCGCCGATCAAACCGCCGGGGTGGGGTGGGTTTTTCATCTCCATGGTTTTTCCTCCTCAGTGATAGTCGACAAGGTCCACATCGGACGCCTTGCCATTCTCGAAACGAAAAATAACCCGCCATTTGGCGCGCACAGTCACGGCCCAAAAGCCTTTAAGCTCGCCTTTCAATGGATGCAGCCCGAACGTAGGCAGCCGCAGCGCCTCAATCGTTTCCGCTGCGTGCAGCACCGCCAGAATCTGGCCCAGTTTACGGACATGCTCGGCGTTCACACCTTTTGCCGTATCGTCCTCGAAAAGTTGCCGCAGCCCCTTGTGCTTGAAGCTCTCGATCATGTTTCCCCGACCGTTACGCCGAGCAGTGTAAAGCTGTATTTTACATATGTAAAGAGATACTTTACACAAAAATTTTCTTCCCGGCGGAGCCCTTGGCTCAACCCGCCGCAGGCGCCCTGTAGCTATGGGTCCCTGCTGCCGCCAACGCTTCGGCGGGCCTCATATCCGAACCTCGGCGAAAGCCTTGGCTGCGCCACGGAACTATTCCGCGTCTGAAATCCTCCAATTTTCCGCATATTGAAATCATTCTTATTTTCGCCCCGTGTGTTTCGTCGCGCCCGCTGCGACGAAACAATTCTCTCCTGCACGAAACCATTTTCCCCTTCGCGTGCAGACATCCCGAAACGTTCGTTAACTAGAAATCCTCCCAACGACACGCCGCCAAGCGGCGAACTGGGAGCCTGTCATGCCGAACGTGATTGCCATCAACGCCGCAGCCCGCAAGCACATCGCCGATGCCCGTGCGACATCGGATGAAGCTCTGCTGGAAGGTATTGCCAAGGGCGACCGCACGGCGATGCACGTACTTTATTCCCGCCATAACGTCCGGGTTTACCGCTTCATCCTGCGCATGGTGCGCGATACCACGATGGCGGAAGACCTGGTCAGCCAGGTGTTCCTGGACGTCTGGCGCACCGCCAGCCAATTCGAAGGCCGTTCCCAGGTTTCGACCTGGCTGCTGTCGATCGCCCGCTTCAAGGCGCTGACCGCGCTGCGCCAGCGCAAGCACGAGGACATCGATCAGGACGACGTGCTCGAAATCGCCGACGAAGCCGACACCCCGGAGGCCTCGCTCGACCGCAGCAACACCAGCGCCATCCTGCGCGCCTGCGTCGCCAAGCTGTCGCCGGCGCATCGCGAGATCATCAACCTGGTCTACTACCATGAGAAGTCGGTCGAAGAGGCTGGCGCGATCATCGGTATTCCCCAGAGCACGGTGAAGACCCGGATGTTCTATGCCCGCAAACAATTGGCCGACTTGCTTAAGGTCGCCGGCGTGGACCGGATCGCCGCATAAACCAAAGCGATTTCAATCGATTAGACGGATATTGGAGCTGAAAACCGGGTCGATTTCGAAGCCAAAGATTAAGGCGACGAAACAAATGAAACAATTGGCGACATCACCCGGAAAAACTCAGCCCCTATACCCATCATCAGCAACGCAACACCAACTCAGCCGACCAAGCTTCAACCTCCCAAGAACCTCCAACGACCCGGCCGGGATGCCCCCCAGCCGGGTCGCTCTGTATTTGGGGACCAGATGCCACATGCGGTTAAATTGCAACTCATTCGCATTTGCATTAGCTTCACGCCCAAGTTCCCGCGATGCCGGGAATACAGGGGGAGGCCACCATGCTCATTTCGTATCGCGCAGCCATTGGCGCGTCTGTTGTGCTCGGCCTCGCTTCGGGTGCCGCGATCGCGGCCGGCGATTTGTCGCGGCAAACGCCAATCGAGGTCACCGTCACGCTCGGCTCGCCCGGCAAGCATGAGTTCACGCCGAAGCAACTCAAGTTCGAGACCGGCAAGCTCTACAAACTGATCCTGAAAAACGACAGCAACGATCCGCATTACTTCACCTCGCACGCCTTCTCGGCGATGGTGTGGACGCGCAAAACCCAGGTCACGCAGCAGCGCGACGGCAAGAGCGTGACGCTTGCCGAATTCAAGGGCGCGATGCGCGAGATCGAAGTCTATCCGGGGCAGTCCGCCGAATGGTGGCTGGTGCCGGTCGCCGCCGGCAGCGCCACCGACCTGCGCTGCGACATCAAGGGCGCGGACGGCAAGACCCACGCCGATCTCGGCATGACCGGCGAGATCGTCATCGAGTAAGCACGCGCAGTTTTGCTTGACGGGATCGAGCCGGTCGTGATGTTTGGCGTGGACAATGGATGTTGCGGCAAACCCGGAAGAAGTTCGGCTGCGCAATGGATCCTCGCTCAGGGAAAGGTTTATCCAGGCGGGCTCCGGCGCTGTAGTCTTGCTGATTATCGTTCCAGGCCTGCTGACCTGGGCCTCGGGCGGCCGACCATTTGTTCCCGCCCTCTGGGTCCTGCCCCTCGGATTGTTCCTGATCGGCTTTGCCGCCCTTGAGCGCAATGTGGCCTGGATCATCACGCGGGACGGCATCCTGATCGGCGAGCAGCGTCCGCTTGGGCAGGTGCACAAGCGAATCATCAGCAATCACGACGTCGCAGAAATCCAGGTCCGCAGGAACAGGTTCAGCTATCCCGCGAGTTTCAGCCTCGTGTGCGGTCTGGCATCAGGGGATGTCTTGATCTCGCCACCGCTGCCGGACATCACACGCGTCAACGAGACCACCGCAAAAGTAGCGGGATTGCTCGGTCTCCCCAATGCCGCGCCCGTCGACAACCCGCTCGATGTCGGCAACGCCGAGATCACCCTTGGCTCACCGCGCAGCCTGGATTTGGGTCGCGTGATTCGAATGGCCGTGCCGGTTGTGGCCGGCCTGTGCGCTCTGCCATTCCTCGTCGCCTTCTGGATCGGCGAGTCGGAGCTGGCGCTCGGTTTCTTCCTGCCGCTCGGCTTTCTCGCTGCCTTTGCACTCTACCGCTACGCGCATCGATTAGCCGGCGCGTTCTGGATCGTCAGGCATGGCGAGATCCGCATCGAGCGGATTGCGTTGAATGGCGAATCATCCGCCGCGACGATCAGAGCAGGCGATGTCGCAGCGATCGAGGTAGACGAGCCCGATACCAAGAACCGGACCTGCACCATCAGCATTCGGTTGCATACCGGCCAGACCTTCCGCAGCCCGACAAAGCATGACGAAAATGGGGCACGTGCCGTACGTGCAGAAATCGTTCGGCGTCTCAATAGCCCTCCGGATGCCGGGACACCGACCCAATAGCGGGCCTCTGCTGCAAAAGGCGCGGTACTATCGTCGCACCCGGCGTGATAGGCTCCGCCCCGAAGCAATGATGGGTGGCTTGGCGATGTTCGAGGGCTGGGATGCCGTTGTATTGGCCCGGGCGCAGTTCGCGTTCACGATGTCGTTCCACATCATATTCCCCGCCTTCTCGATCGGGCTCGCCAGTTATCTCGCTGTGCTGGAAGCGCTGTGGCTGTGGACCAAGCGCGAGGTTTACATCAACCTGTTCAATTACTGGCTGAAGATTTTCGCCGTCGCCTTCGGCATGGGCGTGGTGTCGGGCATCGTGATGTCCTACCAGTTCGGCACCAACTGGTCGGCGTACTCGGACAAAACGGGTCCCGTGATCGGCCCGCTGATGGCCTATGAGGGGCTGACCGCGTTCTTCCTCGAGGCCGGCTTCCTCGGCGTGATGCTGTTCGGCCTCGACCGCGTCGGCCCAAGACTGCATTTTTTCGCGACCCTGATGGTCGCGGTCGGGACCCTGATTTCGACGTTCTGGATCCTGTCCGCCAATTCCTGGATGCAGACCCCGACCGGTCACGCCATCAATGCCGACGGCCAGTTCATCGCCGCCGACTGGTTCAAGGTGATCTTCAACCCGTCCTTCCCCTACCGGCTCGTGCATATGGTGCTGGCGGCGTATCTGACCACCGCCCTAGTGGTCGGCGCGGTCGGCGCCTGGCATCTGCTGCGGGATCAGCATCTGGCCGGTCCGCGCGTGATGTTTTCGATGGCGATGTGGATGGCGACCATTGTAGCCCCGATCCAGATTTTTGCCGGCGACCAGCACGGGCTCAATACGCTGGAGCATCAGCCGGTGAAGATCATGGCAATGGAAGGCCATTTTCAGAGCCACAAGGACGGCGCGCCGCTGATTTTGTTTGGCTGGCCCAATCAGGCCGCGGGCCGGATGGATTATGCGATCGAAGTTCCCAAACTGGGCTCGCTGATCCTCAAACATTCGCTCGACGCGCCGATGGCCGGCCTCGACACCGTGCCGCGCGAAAACTGGCCGCCGGTGCCGATCACGTTCTGGTCGTTCCGGATCATGGTCGGAATGGGATTCCTGATGCTGGGGCTCGGCCTGCTCAGCCTTTTGATGCGCGTGCGCGGTACGCTGTATCAGTCGCGGCTGCTGCATTTGTTCGCGGTCGCGATGGCCCCGTCGGGTTTCATCGCGGTGCTCGCGGGCTGGATCACCACCGAGACCGGACGGCAGCCGTTCACCGTGTATGGCCTGTTGCGGACGGTTGATTCGGCGTCGCCGCTGGCGGCGCCCGCGGTCGCCTCGTCGCTGATCGCCTTCATCATCGTCTATTTCATCGTGTTCACCGCCGGCGTGATCTATCTGCTGCGCCTGATGGCGGCGCCGCCGCATCACGGCGAACAGGGGCCGCGCAGCGATGTCCCGGCGCGCGCCGCCGGCATCACGCCCGCCGC
>JACDAG010001011.1 GCA_013695565.1 Bradyrhizobium sp. | reverse complement strand
GCGTGCGCTCGCCGAGGCCGAGGAACGCCGCAGGGCGGCCGCGGCCAGCGCCACGCCGGCGCAGAAGGAGTTGCAGGGTCCGAAGGGCCCGGAACCGACCCGATATGGCGACTGGGAGCGCAAAGGCATCGCCTCCGATTTCTGAAGCACCCTTGCCGGAACGTCCGACTCAGCCGCAAATAGCGGAAAATGTCCCCATACGAGAGAATGAATGCTCATAGGACGCCTCGGCGCAGCCCTCCAGGGAGTCCTTGGCGGCGCCGGTTCTCGGCGGCATTGCCCTGGGTCTTCGTGCTCGCCGTCGCCGTGGGCGCGGTCCTGCCGCTGCGGCACTGGGTGCATTGGCCACATCCATCGGCCGACAGCCCGGCGGCGCGCGACGCCGAGATGATCCTGAAACACGCCCGCAGTCCCGGGGTGCGCCACGCTGTCGATGTGATCCGGACCGTCGATGGTGATACGTTCGAGGCGCGCGTGCATGTGTCGCCCGGCCTCGACCCGAAGACGAGGGTCCGTCTGCGCGGCATCGACGCGCCGGAGTTGAAGGCGTCCTGCCCGGAGGAATTGCAGCTGGCCGAGGCCGCGAGCACGGCGCTGCGTGGCCTGCTCGGCGAAGGCGAGGTCACGATTTCAAATATAGGGCCGGACAAATATAGCGGTCGGGTCGTCGCTGACGTGGCGACCAAGAAGACCGGCAACGTTTCAGCCGCGTTGCTCGCGGCCGGTCATGCGCGCAGCTACAGCGGCGGTCACCGCAACGGCTGGTGTGCGAACGCGGCGCGATAAGCGAAACCCGCACAGGAAAAAGCCGCGCTGTTGCGCGGCTCTTTGTATCGCGTCCGTCATTCCGGATGGTCCGAAGGACCAGACCTCAGATGCGCAATTGCGCATCGGGGAATCTCGAGATTCCGGGCTCGCTCGTTTCACTCGCGCCCCGGAATGACGAATGTTGGAAATCAGCGCGTGACCGTCACCTGCGTGCCGACCGAAACGCGCTGGTACAGATCGGTGATGTCGGCGTTGAGCATGCGGATGCAGCCATAGGACACGAAGCCGCCGACCGAGCCCGGTGCGTTGGTGCCGTGGATGGCGTATTCGCCGCCGGCCAATGTCATCGCCGCGACGCCCATCGGGTTGCTCGGCGAGCCGCCCGCAATGACGTTGGGCATGTTCGGCCGGTCGCGCTTCACTTCGGCAGGCGGCGACCAGGCCGGGTTTTGATACTTGCCGTCGATGCGGGTGGTGCCGGCCCACTGCTTGCCGGCGCGGCCGACGCCGACCGGGTAGCGCACGGCACGGCCGGAATCGAGAATGAGATAAAGGCGGCGCTCGTTGGTCTTCACGATGATCGTACCCGGCGTGTAATCGCCGCGGAGGCCGACCATTTCCGGCCGCGCTTCTGCTGCCGACGACATCAAAACGCCCACCCCGAGGGTGGCGGCCAGCGCCACCGCAATCCGCATCGACATCAATCTCTCCCGCCCGCTCGCCCCCGTCAGGAGGTCCTCAAATGCCCGCGCAAACCAGGCAATACCGGTCTGCCGTCTCACCCACGCAGATTTTAACCGCGTGTCTTAACCGGATGGTTTCCAAGCCGGCCGTGAGACCCGTTTCGACAGGGGAACCAAAGGAAATGTTCGAATTAAAGTAAATGACTTGAAAACAACACTCGTCAGGAAACGTCCCGGGGGTGGTGGCCGCCCCTGACGATTGCGTGAAATCAGCGCGTCTTCGGAAAAGGATGGCCTCGGGCGGGGATCCGGGCTGCAGCCTGCCGGCGGGGCAAGACCCCGCCGCATGACGTTATCTTGAGGTCAGCGCTGCTAAACCGCGGCCCCCTTCTTGTTCTGGCGGTTATTCACGAGATCGTCGACCACGGCGGGATCGGCCAAAGTCGAGGTATCGCCGAGGCTGGAGGGTTCGTCCTCGGCGATCTTGCGCAGGATGCGGCGCATGATCTTGCCGGAGCGGGTCTTCGGCAGGCCCGGCGCGAACTGGATCAGATCCGGCGAGGCGATCGGGCCGATGTCCTTGCGCACCCACGCCACCAATTCCTTGCGCAGCGCTTCGGTCGGCTCCTTGCCGGTCATCAGCGTCACATAAGCGTAGATGCCCTGGCCCTTGATGTCGTGGGGATAGCCGACCACGGCGGCTTCCGACACCGCCTCATGCGCCACCAGCGAGCTTTCGACCTCGGCGGTGCCCATGCGATGGCCGGAGACGTTGATGACGTCGTCGACGCGCCCGGTGATCCAGTAATAGCCGTCGGCGTCGCGGCGGCAGCCGTCGCCGGTGAAGTACTTGCCTTTGTAGGTCGAGAAGTAAGTCTGCTCGAAACGGTCGTGGTCGCCATAGACCGTGCGCATCTGCCCCGGCCAGGATTTGGCGATGCAGAGATTGCCGCTGGTTTCGCCGTCCAGCACCTTGCCGTCGGCATCGACGATTTCGGGCACCACGCCGAAGAACGGTTTTGTTGCCGAGCCCGGCTTGAGTTTGGTTGCGCCCGGCAACGGCGTAATCAAAATGCCGCCGGTCTCGGTCTGCCACCAGGTATCGACGATCGGGCAACGCTCGTCGCCGACGACGCGGTGATACCATTCCCAGGCTTCGGGATTGATGGGTTCGCCGACCGAGCCGAGCAGCCGCAGGCTCTTGCGCGAGGTTTTCTTCACCGGCTCGTCGCCGCCCTGCATCAGCGCGCGGATCGCGGTCGGTGCGGTGTAGAAGATGTTGACCTTGTGCTTGTCGATGACGTTCCAGAACCGCGAATTATCAGGATAGTTCGGTACGCCTTCGAACATCAGCGTGGTGGCGCCGTTCGCCAGCGGCCCATAGAGGATGTAGCTGTGGCCGGTGACCCAGCCGACGTCGGCGGTGCACCAGTAGATGTCGCCGTCGTGATAGTCGAACACGTATTGATGCGTCATCGCCGCGAACAAGAGATAGCCGCCCGACGTGTGCAGCACGCCCTTGGGCTGGCCGGTGGAGCCGGACGTATAGAGGATGAACAGCGGATCTTCCGCGTGCATCGGCTCGCACGGGCATTCCGTCGTCACCATCTTGGCGGCGTCGTGATACCAGAGGTCGCGGGTCGGGTTCATGTCGACGGCGCCGCCGGTGCGCTTGACGACGACGACCCAGTCGACACCGCCGCTCTTCGCGATCGCGGCATCGACATTGGCCTTCAACGGCACCCTCTTGCCACCGCGCAGTCCTTCATCCGCGGTGATGATGATCTTGGATTGGCAATCGGTGATGCGCTGGGCGAGGCTGTCAGGCGAGAAACCGCCGAACACCACCGAGTGAATGGCGCCGATCCGGGCGCAGGCCAGCATCGCATAGGCCGCTTCCGGGATCATCGGCAGGTAGATCGTGACGCGGTCACCCTTCTTGACGTTCCGGGTGCGCAGGATGTTGGCCATCTTGCAGACTTCGTCGTGCAGCTGGCGGTAGGTGATGTGCCTGGACTCGTTGGGATCGTCGCCTTCCCAGATGATCGCGGTCTGGTCGGCGCGTGTGGCCAGATGCCGGTCGATGCAGTTCCAGGCGACGTTCAGGACGCCGTCCTCGAACCATTTGATCGAAATATTGCCGGGCGCGAAGGAGACGTTCTCGACCTTGTGGAACGGCTTGATCCAGCCGATCCGCTTGGCCTGTTCGGCCCAGAAGGCGTTGGGGTCGGCGACCGAGCTTGCATACATTTCGCGATACTTGGCGTCGTCCACCAGCGCGCGCTTGGCCCAATCCGATGATACGTCGTAAATTTTCTCGGACATTTTCCCCTCCACTCTACATGCGGCACCGCACTCAAAGCCGGCCGCAACCTGTCTTGATTGTTACAATGATTATGCGTCGCCGGGCGATACCCGGACAAGGCGGAACGTCTGCAACCTTGGTCGGCTACCGGGTTCCAGACCTTGTCACGGCTCAAACCCGCCATCACTTTCGCGTTTTGGGGGCGCCGAAAATCAACGTTATCGCGCGAATGGCTCCTATGACCGGTATTTAGTAACCGTTGGGGGCGGATTCGGGACTCGCAAAGGCGTTCGTTACCCCCTAAATGGCGATCCCGGGGCCAGGGCCCCGCCGGAACCAAGCCATAACAAACGGCATTTACCGGACTAACAGGCGGAGCAGGACAACGACGGTCATGATGGATCAGGTGAATTTCGAGGCTACGCGGCCCGGTTCCGCTGATCCTGCCGTCGCATTGGCGGAAGCGCTTGGCCAGTTGCCCAAAGCGCCGCTCAAGGCGCCCGCCAAAATCCCTTCGCCCAAAATCCCTTCTCCAAAGGAAAAGCTCGAACTCAAGAAGCTTGAGCCCAAGATTACGGTTGAGTCGCTGGCGCAGGAGCTCGGGCTCAAGCTCGGCGATCAGAACGAGCTGACCATCCGCCGCATCAAGCGCGGCAAGAGCTATTCATTTGTTCGCGCCAACGGCACGGCGATCCGCCACGTCGGCACCATCAAGCGCCTGAATTCGATGGCGGTGCCGCCGGCGTATCAGCAGGTGCGCTACTCGCCCGATCCGGCCTCGCATCTGCAGGCCGTCGGGGTCGATGCCGCGGGCCGGCTGCAATACCGCTATCACGCCGATTGGGAAAAGGTCCGCGAGCAGCGCAAGGCGCATCGGCTGGCGCGCCTGGTCGCGGCCTTGCCGAAGATCCGCCGCAACGTCTCGATGCATCTGTCCGGCGATGAGCCGACCCGCGAATTCGCGCTCTCGGCCGTCATCGAGCTGATCGCCCGCACCGCGATCCGGCCGGGCAACGAATCCTATGCGCGATTGAACGGTACTCGCGGCGCCACCACGCTGCTGAAGTCCAATGTCACACTGGAAGACGACAATCTGGTCCTGACCTTCAAGGCCAAGGGCGGCAAGGCCGTGCGCAAGGAATGCGATGCGGCGAAACTCGTGCGCGCGATCGGCATCCTGCGCGGCGTGCCGGGCAAGCGCATGTTCCAGTACCGCGACAATTCCGGCACCGTGCGCACGGTGTCGACGACGACGGTGAACGGATTCCTGCGCGAGATCGCCGGCATCAAGATTTCGCTGAAGGATTTCCGTACCCTGATGGCGTCAGCCGTGGTGCTGGAATCGCTGTCGCGGATTTCCCCGGCGGCTAGCGCCCGCGGCCGCAAGAAGCAGGTGCTGGATGCGGTTCGCGCCGCCGCGGACGAGCTGTCGAATACGCCCGCGATCTGCCGCAAGAGCTACGTCCACGACACCATCGTCACCGCCTTCGAGGACGGCATCCTCGAGCGCTTTGCCGCGACGATGAAGGGCTATCGTTCGCAGTCGAAACGCGAGGCGCTGTTGGCGCAAGTGGTCACGGCGGCGGCGGCGTAGGCCACGATGCCGTAGGGTGGGCAAAGGCGCGTTGGCGCCGTGCCCACCATCTATCCAAACCGCGGTAGTGAACGGTGGGCACGCTTACGCTTTGCCCACCCTACGTTTGCAGCGCTTTTTATCGAACGTGGATTTTCTGAACCGGCTGCACAGCTACCTGCTGCGCGTGACGCGCATCCTCCGCCGCCGCATGCGCATTCGACAAAAACACAATATTCCTTCCGCCACGCTTGGCGTCGTACAGCGCGTCGTCAGCCCATTTTGCGACCATCTCCGGTGCGGCGCCTTCGTGTGCGAACGCGACGCCGAGGCTGATCGTCACCACGCCGGTAGAACCATCCGCGGCAAGGATTCCGGGATTGACGATGCCGAGCGCTTCCACCGAACTGCGGATGCGTTGTGCGATCGTCCAGGCCAGATCGGGCGTGGCATGGGCGAGCACGACGAGGAATTCCTCGCCGCCATAGCGGAACACCGCATCGACGCCCAGCCGAAGCGATTCCTCGATCGTGTCCGCTATTCGCCTGATGCACGCGTCGCCGGCGGCGTGGCCGGCGGTATCGTTCAAGTGCTTGAACAGATCGATATCGGCCATGATGAACGCGATACCGGCTTTCGGAACAGTCGGGTCGCGCCAGAGCCGGTCGATCAGATCGGTCGCCGAACGGCGGTTGCCAAGCCCGGTAAGCGGGTCGCGCGTTGCCAGTATTTCCAATTGATGGTTGGCGCGCCTCAGCGCGTCGCTGCGATACTCGTTGCGCAAGGACAGCAGGAAGGCCTTTTGGCCGAGGATCGACTGCGTCTTCCGCGCGATCGTCGCCGCATACATTCCCATCGCAAAAAAGATCGATGTCCCGATCGCTTCCTCGAGGGCAATCGCGGGATTGAAGATTTCAAAGCCGAAGAAGATCGCCGTAGAGCAGGCCATCAGGGTCAACGCCCAGAGATAGCCGACATTGAACACCACGATCGCGATCGTGTTGACGTACATGATGCAGATCAGGAAGCGCTCATAGTTGCTGCCGCCGGCCGCGACGGCGAGGACGCCGTAAGCCATCATGACGCTGCCCATCAGCAGCACCAGTGCCAGGCCTTCCACGTTGGCGCTGCGCGGCTTTCGCCAGACCAGGTAGGCACCGCCGTGAAGTGCCGGAACCAACAATCCGCTGATGATGGTGGAGAGCACGAGGAAGCCCGGAGCGAGAAGGTAGCTGACCGGCACGAAGGCCATGCTGATCAGCGCGACCCAGATCATCCAGGCGCGCGCAATCTTGCTGCGTTGTGGCCAGTCTTTCCTACGATAGGCGCGAACCATCTCGGGAGAAAAGCGGATGTCGCGGGTGCGTTGCGACAGCAGCCGTTCGGTCTCGGCTTCGAGCGCGGGCGTCACGAGCACGTCCACCCCGTCGTCGGGCGTCGTCGCGCTCAGGCTGCGGTCACCCGATCTCAAGGCGTCTTCCCCCGTGACTGTGCTTGCCGCACCACCCACGAGTAAGCGCCCGAAATGCTAAATTTCCCCTGCGGATGGGGTCAGGGCATATACGGGTACTGAGCTGAATAGGTACAATATTACCGTCCAACGAAAGCCCGGTTTACTTTGCATGGGGTTGTTTTGCGAGTTTTTGTTTCAGCCCTGCTGCGCACCGCCCATAGCGCGCTGGCGGAGGCCCCGCGCGGCGTCTCCGGGACAGTAGCTCGTTCGCTACAGCTCGCCCATCTTGCAGACCATCTTCCACTCGTCCGCGGTGACCGGCTGCACCGACAGCCGCGAGTATTTCACCAGCGCCATTGCGGCCAGCTTCTTGTCGGCCTTGATCGCGGCCATCGTCACCGGTGTCTTCAGTGGCTTATCGGCCTTGATATCGACGCAGACGAATTTTCCGGTTTTGTCAGTTGGATCGGGATAGGCTTCCTTGATGATCTCGGCGATGCCGACGATCTCCTTGCCCTCATTGGAATGATAGAAGAAGGCGCGGTCGCCTTTCTTCATCGCCACGAGATTTTGCCGCGCGGTGAAATTGCGCACGCCGGTCCAGGCTTCGCCCTTGGCGCCCTTTGCGACCTGCATCTCCCACGACCACACCGAGGGCTCGGATTTCACCAGCCAGTACGCCATCTATTCCTCCGCCTTGAACGGCCGCGTCAACAAACCTTCGATGGCCGCATCGATCGTCACCTTGCCGGCCAGGATCGCTGCGACTGCATTCGATACCGGCATCTCGACGTTTTGCGAAGCCGCCAGTTCGATCAGCACCGGCGCGGTGAATGCGCCCTCGGCGAGCTTGTCACGCGCCGGTTGCTCGCCGCGCCCGAGCGCAATGCCGAGCGCAAAATTGCGCGATTGCGGGCTGGAGCAGCTCAGGATCAGATCACCTAATCCGGAAAGCCCCGCCAGGGTTTCCGCGCGCGCACCGCAGGCGCGGCCGAGCCGCGCCAGTTCACTGAAGCCGCGCGTCGTCAATGCGGCGAGCGCCGACGCGCCGAGCTTGCGCCCCTCCACGATTCCAGCCGCGATCGCCAGCACGTTCTTCGCCGCGCCCCCGATCTCGACGCCGCGGACATCCGTGGTGTGATAGGGCCGGAAGGTGGAGGAGCCGAGCGCCTGCACCAGGGAGCTGGCCAGCGCTTCGTCCTTTGCCGCCAGTGTCACCGCGGTCGGAAGCCCGCGCGCGACGTCTTGTGCGAAGCTCGGTCCGGAAAGAATCGCCGGCGTCGCTTCGGGTAAGGCTTCCGCGATCACTTCGGTCATGAATTTATGCGTGCCGCGCTCGATGCCCTTGGCGGTGGCGATGACAGGCGTCGCCTTCTTCAGATGCGGCGCCAACGCCAAGGCGGCCTCGCGCAAATTCTGCGCGGGGGTTGCGATCAGGATGATGTGGGCGCCGGCCGCGGCCGCGATCCGGTTGGTGATTTCGATGCGCTGGTCGAGATGCGTGCCCGGCAGCCGCGGATTGGCATGCGCCAGCTTCATCTGCGCGGCGTTTTCTGCATTGCGCGCATAGAGGATGACATCGCGGCCGGCGCGTGCGGCGACACACGCCAACGCCGTGCCCCAGGCGCCCGCGCCGATCACCGCGACGCTGTTGTCCGACGGCATCTCAAATCCCTCGCTGCGCTCCCTCGCCCCGCACTTGCGGGGAGAGGGTTGGGGT
>JACDAG010001010.1 GCA_013695565.1 Bradyrhizobium sp. | reverse complement strand
GATCCATGCTGAACGACATTTACAACAAGCGCATCATCGAGTTGGCCGGCAATATTCCCCGTCTGGGCCGCCTCCCCGACCCCGACGCCAGCGCTACCGCCCACTCCAAGCTGTGCGGCTCGACGGTCAAGATCGACCTCAAGATGGACGGGCCGGTCGTCACCGATTTCGGCCATGACGTGAAGGCTTGCGCGCTGGGACAGGCCTCCTCCTCGATCATGGCGAGCCACGTCGTCGGCTCGACCGCCGGCGAGCTGCGTGAACTGCGCGAGGCCGTGCGCAAGATGCTGAAGGAAAACGGCCAGCCGCCACAGGGCAAATGGGCCGACATCGCGCTGCTCGAACCGGTGCGCGACTACAAGGCACGCCACGCCTCGACCATGCTGACCTTCGATGCCGTGGTCGATGCGATCGGGCAGATCGAGGCCAAGGCGAAGCAGCCGGTTTCGGCGCAGTAGGTTGGGCTGAACAAACAACAACTATCGTCATGCCCGCGAAGGCGGGCAGTACACCTGGATTCTCGATCGAACACAGACGCCTCGGCGTACTGGATCATCCGCTTTCGCGGATGATGACACCGTTGGTGTGGTTTTACTTCTGTGGCTTACTTCGCTGGCTGAACTGATGCCGGCGCGGCGGTGCCGCCGGTCGGGACCGCGGCTTCGGCCGTCTTGGTCGACTTCGCCGGCTGCACGGGCGCCTGCTCCTCAACCACGGAACTGACGAAGCGGTCCTGCGTCGGTTTGGATTTCAGTTCGGCAACCGGCGTCGATGAATCGCGCGGCAGCACGTCCGCCACCGCGTCGGTCGTGATCAGATTGCTCAGCCGCAATTCAGCGTGCGACAATTCGTGCAGGTCTTCCCACGGCGGGACGCTGAGCGCGAGCGCCAGCAGATCGCCGGTTCCGCCCATGTCGAAGGTGAACTTGGCGAGCCGGCCGATGTCGCGTTCCACGATCATCAGATCCTGTGCGGTGTAGCTGGCGGCCTTGGCGTCGTCGGCGCGATCGCCCATCCAGATCTGATGGACGCGGACATGCGAGGCCGGCGACACGTAGCGCGTCTTGCCGGACAACAGCAGGAACACGCACATCGATTCGCAATAGGCTTCCGGAATCACCTGCGGGCGTTCACCTTGCGCAGTCTGCGCGCGCACGGTGGTGCCAACCGTGGTCAGCGCGCCGAGGCCGCGGAACCTGCGGCCGAGCGCAATGGAATCGTTGACCGAGCCGCCGCTGGAATCGAACACGATGGTGGCGCCACCGAGCTGGCGATCACGCGCGAACTCTTCGAACTCCCGGGGACTGTCAGCGGTGACGATGCCGACGGCGGAGACCCAGCCCCTGCAATCCGGCTGGCACGCGACCCACTTGAAGCGCATCGGCAGTTTGCGTTCTTCGAGGGTGACGCCGGCATGTGCCGGATTACCCGGCGTCGTAATCGCGCCAGGCAATGCGATGCAAAGGGCGGTGGCGCCGAGGAGCGCCCAGCCGCGAATTCGAAGCGACGTCACAAACCTCAATTTGGTTCCTTCCCCCAAGCCCCGAGAAGACAATCTTCAAGGCGAGCAACGGCAATGGCCCCACTTCAACGCGACACGATTCTGTCATTCAAGCGTTATCAAAACGGTAACCGTGCGCGTCCCGATCGTCTATAGAACCTTTGCTGCACTGCCACCGTAAGACTCCGGATATCTACCAAGTGTGGCGTAAATGTCCGCGGGTGCTGGTTCCCTGCCTGGGAACTACACAAACTCACGCATATGATTGCGACATGTCGCCTACGAAGCATTCATTGCCCTCGTTCTGTCCGGATTGCGCGCGCGCGGCGCAGCGGCTGCCGCGTAATGCCGGGCGCGGCCTTATCTGGATCTACCGGCACACGCTGTCGCCGCTGGTCGGCTACAATTGCCGGCATCTGCCGACCTGCTCGGTCTATGGCGACGAAGCCATCGAACGCTTCGGTCTCTGGGGCGGCGGATGGATGACGCTGGCGCGGATATTGCGCTGTCAGCCCTGGGGCACTTCCGGCATCGACAATGTCCCGCTCGCAAAACCGCCGGCCGCGCGATGGTATCTGCCCTGGCGCTACGGGCGATGGCGTGGTGTCAACACAGCGTAGCGCTTGCTGACTGATCAGCGCGCACCCTTGAAACGCGCATTGCTGCTGCGGGCGGAACCGCGGTTCGCGGCGCGCATTGATCTGGTGTCCGCAAAAACAGGACACCAACAATGCGCTGGAAAATCAGCCACCACGGTCATGATGTCAGACAGATTGATCTGCTCGCCCTGCTCGCGCTTCTCATCGTCATCGTCGTCGCCTGGCGATATCTGAGTACCATCCCAGAGCCACAGAACACCGCGGTATTCATCGAGCCCAGCCAAAGCGTGCGGTGGTAGCGCGCATCTAAGGCTGGAAGCGGATCAGCGCTGCCAGAACAGGAAGCCACGGCGCTGCGGCTCGACCGGTGCCGGCGGGCGCGGCGGCTTCTTGGCACGTGGCGGCGGCGGTGGCGGCTCGGCCGACGACGTCTCCTGGCTCGCCGAGCCGTCATCGGGCAACCTGACCGACAGCAGCAGATTGGATTCATGGGTGCGCCAGCGATAGCCGATGCCGAAATCCATCGGCTCGGCGCGCCGGAACAGCTCGGCATAGGATTGCTGATAGCGTCCCGGGAATTCCGCAATCGGGCCGGCATAACGGCCGAACGGGAAGAAGCGCCACTTCTTCGGGCTGTAATAGTGAAGCGGAACGCCGGAATCGTCCTGGATGATGGTGGCGCTGTTGGCGAGGATATAATCGCGCACCGTGGTGAAGTTGCCGGAGTGCAGCAGATAGGACGCGCTCTTGATCAGGCTGTTGCCGGGCGCCAGCGTCGAGCAGAATTTGAGGAAGCCGGTGACCTTGACGCCGGAATTGGAAAGATCGGTCGAGAAATAATACAGCGTCTTTTCCACGCCGTCGCTGCCGGCGAAGATGATGCGCGCGCCGCGCACCGCGTTCGGCCCGGGATTTTCATTGCTGAAATAGGTCGCGCCCTTGTCGTCGAGCGCCACCGGCGTGACGCTGCGGATGGTCTTGCCCGAGCGCGCCAGGAATACGTAGAGCACCGGCAGGGTGCCGTTGATCTGACCGGCATGCAGATCGGTTTTCATCTGCTTGGTGATGAAGAAGCTGAAGCTCAGGATCGAGCTCAGCGAGCGTTCAACGCTGTAGAGCGCAGCACCGATGCCGCCGCGCGGCAATTTCGTGAGGTCAGGTACCGAGCCCGGCGGCTCGAGCGCGCTCAGCACATAGGTCGTCGCCTTCGAATAGAACGCGTCCGCATAGAGGAAGTCCGGACCCGAGAACATGTAGAACATGGTGGGGCGCGGCGCCGCCAGATGCGCGTCCGACCAGGCGCGGATCTTCGACAATTGCCGTTGCTCGAGCTGCGCGAACGCGGTGTCGAAGAATTTGGCGTGGCGCTGCCAGGCCGGATCTTTCGTCAGCGGCATCAGGGCTGAGTCGGCCGACGGCATCATGCCGGCGAGAAACTTTGCCGTGTCGTCGGCGGTCACGGTGTCGGCGCGCACGGGAAGCATTGCCGCCAACAACATCACGGCCGCCAGCGTCGCACTTCTCACAGCAGCCATCATGCTCATTCGCGACCCGCAGATGCGGCCACCGGGTCCTGACCTGCCCGCTTGTGGAAAACGGCGTAAATCAACAGTCCTGAAAGCATGATCAACACACCAAGGAACACCCGCAGCGGCTGTCCCGTCACAAGATAGTACATCATGAAGCCGGTCACGAGCAGGAAGACCAGCGGGGTGACCGGGTATCCCCAGGCGCGATAGGGCCGCGGCAGATCCGGATGCGTGATGCGCAGCTTGATGACGCCGAGCACGGTGAAGAACGAGCAGAACAACAACGCGAACTGGATGAATTCGAGCACGGCTTCAAAACTGCGCGTGAACAGCATCAGGCTCGCCACCGTCAGCTGAAACAGAATGGCGTAAGCCGGCGCGCCGCCGGTCGACCGGCGCGCGAACAGGCGCAGCACCGGAATATCCTCGCCCATGGTCATCATGACGCGCGGTCCGATCCACATCATGGCGCTGATGGAAGAGATCAATCCGAAGCAGATCATCGCGCCGACGATGCGGCCGCCGAACTCGCCGAAGATGTAGCAGCCGGAAACGCTGGCCACGGCGAGCTGGCCGGCCAGTTTGTCGATCGGCGCCGAGTGCAGGAACACCGCGTTCAGCGCCACATACAGCACCAGCACGATCAGCGTCCCCGCCAGCATCGCGCGCGGCACATTGCGCTCCGGCTCGTGCACCTCGCCGATGATGTAGGTCGCGGCATTCCAGCCCGAGAACGAATACATCACGAACACCAGGCTGATCGCGAACGGCGCGCTGACGATATGGGAGAAGTCGGAAGCAGACGGCGCAAACGACACCGGTTGCGGCGTTGCAATCACGAATCCGGCGACCAGGAAGGCGACGATCAGCGCCACCTTGAGGATGGTCGCGACCAGCTGGAACGTACTGGAATGCCTGACGCCCGTCAGTTGCACCAGCGACACCAGCCAGACCACGCCGACGGCGAGTGCCATTGGCGGGGCGTCCGGAAAGACCGATTTGCCGTACTCGCCGAACGCCATCGCGGCCAGCGCCACCGGTGCGGCGAACCCGACGGTGGCCGACACCCAGCCCGCCACGAAACCGAAGGCCGGGTGAAAGGCCCGGCCGAGAAAGTTGTACTCGCCGCTCGAGCGCGGAAACATCGCGCCGAGCTCGCTATAGGAAAACACCCCGCACAGCGCGACCACGCCGCCGACCGTCCACAGCAACAGGATCGAAAAGCCGGAGGGGATGTCCTTGACCTGAAAGCCGAGGCTGGTGAAGACGCCGACGCCGACCATGTCGGCGACGACGATGGCAATCGCTACCACGACCGAAATGGTCGAACCGCCGCCGGGACGCGGGCCGGACCATGCCGCGCTGCCCGTTTCTGTTACCGCCATATCGACCGTACCCTCAGCGCCGCACGCCTGAACCGGGATGGTGCAGGCTGGCGCTGCCCAATTCAAGCAGCGTTAACAATGATTTAAATCCGGTAACGATATGGGTGTCTAAATACCTATTGCGGCCTTCTTGTGCTTCCCAGTGCACTCCGACATTGCGAAAACAAGATGGCGGGACCC
>JACDAG010001006.1 GCA_013695565.1 Bradyrhizobium sp. | reverse complement strand
GAGGGGTGGTATGACCGGGAATCTGCTCCGCGCCGCACTCTTCTGTTTCCCGTTGGCGTTCAGCGCCACGGCTAACGCGCAAACATTAGCCCTTGTGGGTGGCCGCGTGTACGCATCTCCGGACGCAGTGCCGCTCTCCGACGCGATCGTCGTCGCGACCGGCGGCGTCATCACCGCGATCGGAAGCCGCAGCGAAGTCAGCGTTCCCCCGGATGCGCGGGTGATCGACTGCATAGGCAAGACCATCGTTGCCGGCTTCTGGAACAGCCACGTCCATTTCACGCAAGGCGTCTGGAAAAATGCCGGCACCGCGCCGGCGGCGCCGCTGCAGGAACATATGCAGGGCATGCTGACGAAATGGGGGTTCACCACTGTATGGGATCTTGGTTCTGACCCGAGCGATTCGCTTGCACTTCGCCGCCGCGTCGATAGCGGCGAAATCCCAGGTCCAAGAATTCTGCTTGCCGGAAACATGTACCCCAAAGACGGTCATCCCGTTTATTTGCCGGCCGACGTAAAGCTCCCCGAAGCCGCCACGCCCGACGAGGCAACGCAATTGGCGCGCGATTTTCTCGGGATGGGCCTGGACGGGGTCAAGCTTTTTACAGGCGTGTCGAAGGGCGACAAGCCCGCCGTCAACATGGATGCTGCCGTCGCCAAGGCCGTGGCCGACGTCGCGCATGCGCAAGGCAAGCCGGTGTTCGCTCATCCGCAAAACAAAACAGGTGTGGACGTCGTGATCGCGGCTCGAGTCGATGTGCTCGCCCACACCGTACCCCGGGAGCCCGGCTATACGCCCGAGCAACTCGCGCGTTTCAAGTCGCAAGGGATTGCGCTGATTCCGACGCTCTCGCTCTGGAGCACCGCGCCCGGCGGCCTCGCTGCCCGGTTGGTCGATTCCGGCGTTAGCCAGCTCAAAGCGTTTTCTGACAATGGTGGCGTGGTCCTGTTTGGGACCGATGTCGGCTTTCCAACGTCTATAACACGTCGCTCGAATACGAACTGATGCACCGCGCGCTGTCGGAAAAGGAAGTGCTGGCGACGCTCACGACCAATCCAGCCAACTATTTCAAGGCTGCGAAGAAGGGCAGGATCGAAATCGGGTTTGACGCCGATTTCTCGGTCCTCGACGGCGATCCCATCACCGACGTCGGCAATCTCGCCAGGGTGGCCTATACCATTCGCGCGGGGCAGGTGATCTATCGCAAGCCGTGATGGCCGGCCTCAGCGTTTGAACTGCGCGAGAAACAGCCGCAGCGAATCGTGCGGGCTTTCGATGTCCGAAATGACCCAGCCATCGGCGCCCTTGACGGCGATGAAGTTCAGCGACACGGCTTTGCCGTTATTGTCGAAGGTGGCGGTCACGTAGGTCTTGTCGAATTCCGTGCGCAGGATTTTGGTCGATACCGGGCCGATTTTCCAGCTCGGGCTCTGCACCAGGAAATCGTAAGGCGCCTCGCGCGGGGCAATCCACGCGCTTCGCAGGCTGCGGTCGAAGAACTGTTCCGCGATTTCGGCGCTGCGTGGCAATCCCTTTGAAAGATCGGCAGAGCCCTTGCCGTAATAGGCATAGACATTGCGGACCAGGGATTCCGGCGAGCGGAACCCGGCTTGCGCGGGAAGGGCGGCGAGGCCGGCCATCGAAATCAGGATCGCGCGGAGGAATTTCACGGGTTCTTGGGCCTTATCTTGGTTTCACCGGAGCCAATTTTGCCGACAAATGACATCCGGCGAAAGCCTTCTGAGGGGCGCTGGCAGGCACGTTTTCTCGCCCGAACCGGTGTCCCTTTCGTCCAAAAACGCTATAAGACGCGGATGCGTGAATTATTCGACGAAGTTGCCGGCCATTCTCCGTTCGACCCCGAGGAAGCGGTGCGACGCGCGACGCGTGTGCCACGGCGCAAGCGCTTTTACACCAGTGCCGGCATCGCCGAGGCCGAGGGTGGCTTTGCCGTCACGCTCGACGGCAAGCCGATCCGCACCCCTTCCGGCCGCCATGTGGTCGCGCCCAATCGCGAGATTGCGGACGCGATCGCGGCGGAATGGAATGCGCAGGTCGAGACCATCAACCCCCTGACCATGCCGCTGACACGCTTTGTTAACAGCGTCGGCGAAGGCGTCGTCGATCGTGTCGACGCGGTTGCCGACGACGTCGCGAAATATCTCGGCACCGATTTGCTGTTCTACCGCGCCGGCCATCCCGAAGCGCTGGTGGCGAAGGAAGCCACGCATTGGGACCCGGTAGTGTTCTGGGCGGCCAATGAACTCGGCGCGCATTTCATTCTGGCCGAGGGCATCATGCACATCACCCAGCCGGAGCTCGCGATCAAGGCGGCCCGCGCGGCATTTCCCGATGACCCCTGGTCGGTCGCGGCGCTGCATGTGGTGACGACGTTGACCGGTTCAGCGCTGCTGGCGCTGGCCCTGCACCACGGCGTTCGCAACGTCGATGAGATCTGGGCCGCCGCCCATGTCGACGAGGACTGGAACATCGAGAAATGGGGCATCGACGAGGAAGTCGCCGCCCGCCGGGCGGCCCGGCTCGTCGATTTCACCGCCGCGGTGACCATTCTGAAGGCCCTGAAACCCCAAAAATAGGGGTCGGTTAAGGAGAGGTTTACGACGCCGGGGTAGCCTCATCCCCTGGCCGAGACCTCTGATATGGCGATTTCCATCAATCCTGTGCTTCCGGTGCTTGCCGCCAAAGAGGTGGGCGGCGTTGCGCCCGATCTCGTGCTGGCGCCCGGCAGCGTCGTCAACGCGCAGGTCTTGAAGGTTCTCGACGCCAATCTGGTGCGGATCGCGATCGCCGCGCTCTCCATCGACGTGGCCACGGAAATTCCGCTTCAGGCGGGGCAATCGCTGCAGCTGGCGGTGTCGCAGACCAAGGACGGCATCCGGCTTGCGCTGATCGGGCAGGGTGGCGACGCCGGTGATGCCGTCACGCTGTCGCCGGAGGCGCTGGTCGATGCCGCGGCCAACCGCCCGACGATTGTAGCGCCCTCCAAGAACGTCCTGACGCCGGTGGAGCGCGCCGCGGTCTCGGTTGCGGCGCAGGCTGCAGTCACCGAACAGGAGAGCCTTGCGCCGCTATTCGCCAATCTCGGTGCGGCCGTTTCGTCGGGCACTCTGCCGCCGAAATTGCAGCAGGCGATTGCGCAGGTGCTGGCGCAACAGACCAGCCTCGACCAAAATCTTGATGGCGGCGACATCAAGAACGCGTTCCAGAAGTCCGGGATTTTTCTCGAGGCGTCACTGGCCGCGGGTGTGGTGCCGTCGTCAGGCGCGCCGGATCTCAAGGCCGCGCTGATCGTGCTGCGCCAGACGCTGGTGTCGGCGCTCGGCGCGGATGGAACGACGGCCCCGAAAGCGGCGCCGGCCGGTCTGTTGTCGAATGCCATGCCGGGTCTCGTGCCACTGGCGACTGCCGACCTTGAAGTCCACGAAATCCTGCTGCCGCAGGCGCGGCTTCCCATCGCTCAGGACATGTCGCAGTCGCGCAGCCCCCTGCAGGGGGCACTTGCGGCTGCGCTGGACTTCGGTCCGAGCGCGGGCGCGACGTTGAACCTGCTGCAGGAAGCGCTGCAGGAACTCGGCACTCCCGTGCGCGCAGCCGGCATGGCGAAAGCTGCTCCCGGCGACGATGTCACGGTTCACACCAACACGCCGCCGCCGCCATTCCGCGGCGCGTCGCCGACGGCGCAGCCGGTAGCCTCGCCCTCGATCTCGCCGGACGCGCCGATCGCGACCACGGCGCATCACCTGCTCGATGACACCGATGCGGCGCTTGCGCGGCAGACCCTGCTGCAGGTTGCCTCGCTGCCGGACCGCATCGATGTTACAGGGCCAAAGATCGACGTGACGACACCGCGCTGGAATTTCGAAATCCCGTTCGTGACGCCGCAGGGCACGGCGATGGCGCAGTTCGAGATTTCCCGCGACGGCAGCGCCAGCGAGGCCGAAGCCGCCAAGCGGGTGTGGCGGGCGCGGTTTTCGCTCGATGTCGAACCGACCGGTCCGATCCACGCGCAGGTGTCGCTGGTCGGCGAAAAAACGTCGGTGCGAATGTGGGCGGAGCGGCCCGCGACCGCTGCCCAACTGCGCGCCGGTGCTTTTGAATTGAGCCAGGCGCTCGCCAGGGCCGAACTGCAGCCCGGCGAGATCGTGATCCGCGACGGCGCGCCGCCGCAGGCCGCTCCGGCCAAGGCCGGGCATTTCCTGGATCGCGCGCTATGAGCGTCGAGGTTCGAAACCAGCTCGCGGTAGCCCTTCACTACGACAAAACAGGTGCGCCCCGGGTCGTCGCCAAGGGCAAGGGCACGATCGGTGCCAAGATCATCGAACTCGCCAAGGCCCACGATATCCCGATCGAGGAGAACGAAGTGCTGGCGGGCGCGCTGTCCCATGTCGAGATCGGCGACGAAATCCCGGAAGAGCTCTACAAGGCGGTTGCGGAAGTGCTGATTTTCGTGCTGCGGTTGACGGGGCGAATTCGCTAGTTACAAGCGGCTCGCGCCATAGTTTTTCCATGATGCCATCGGCATCTGCCGCCGCCACGTCAACCATTCCGGATATCTCCCGTGATCAATCGCCGCCATGCGCTCGGACTTCTTGCCGCCGCGAGCATCATCCCTTCGCGCAGCTTCGCCAATGTCTCCTATCAACGCAGTGAATTTCGCGACGATCTTGCAAAACGGTTCTTCAACGTTGGAACGGTCGGCACCTTCGTCGGCTACAAGGTCGACGACTATCTGATGATCGCCAGCGACAAGGTCCGCTCCGGCGAAGACAAGCTGCCGGCTTCCACCTTCAAGGTTCCGAATTCGATCATTGCGCTGGAAACCGGCGTGGTCGAGGATCCGGACAAGGACGTCTTCAAGTGGGACGGCGTGACCCGCAGCATCGAGGCCTGGAACAAGGACCACACGCTGCGCTCGGCGATCGCGGTATCGGCAGTGCCGGTCTATCAGGAGATCGCCCGGCGCATCGGCGCTGAGCGAATGCAGAAATATCTCGATTTGTTCGAATATGGCAACCGCGACATCGGCGGCGGCATCGATCAGTTCTGGCTGACCGGAAACCTGCGCATCGATCCCGTCCAGCAGATCGATTTCATCGACCGGCTGCGGCGCGGCGTGCTGTCGGTCGGCAAGCGCAGCCAGGACCTGGTGCGCGACATCCTGCCGGTCACGAAAGTCGGCGACGCCATCATCCGCGCCAAGAGCGGTCTGCTGGGCGCCGAGTTGGGCAAGCCTTCGCTGGGCTGGATGGTCGGCTGGGCCGAGAAGGGCAGTGCGCAGACCGTGTTCGCGATGAACATGGACTGCAAGGAATCCGCTCACATCGCCGCGCGCATGACGGTGACGCAGCAATGCCTCACCGACATTGGCGCGATTTAATATTTCCGCTTCTGGCGGCCGGGATCGCGCTGAACTAGAGCCTTTTCCGTTTCGATTGAATCGAAACGGGGCTCTAGATTCCTTGTTTGACGCGTTTCGGGTTGCCGCCGACATGCGGATTGAGTTCGATGCAGGCATCCTTGTAGCTGAAGGGAGCCTTGGTGTCGGCATTCACAAGGACGCCGCCTTCACCCTCCCTGAGCTTGCAGTTGCGCGCGGTCTGCGCGTTGGTGGAAACGGTCGTCGCGGTGACGCCAAGCAGGCCGGAATCGAAACCGTGCTGGGAGTCCGGATATTCGGTCAGCACCACGTCGCGCTTGGCTTCCTGCAGCCGCGCCAGATAGGCCTTGCAGCTGGCTACCGGATTATAATCGTCGGGCGTGCCGTGATAGATCCGGATCGGGCGCGCCGCGATCTCGGTATCGGTGGCGTAGCTCGTCGAGCAATCCGGATAGAACGGAATGTAGGCGGCGAACTGCGCGCCGGATTTGTTCCAGAGTTTCTGGAAGCGGTCGAGGCTGGCGTAGAGCGCGGCCTGTCCGCCGCGCGAAAATCCCATCAGCACGATCCGATCAGGGTCGACGCGCGGTCGACGATGAAATTGAGCCGGCCGAGCAGGGCCTGGTTCGGTCCGACCGCGGTGAGGCCGCGGCCGGAAAAACC
>JACDAG010000976.1 GCA_013695565.1 Bradyrhizobium sp. | reverse complement strand
GATCCAGGCACTGGCATTTACAACCGAAGCCAGCCGCAACTACATGTCGACGTTCCGCCGCGACGGTTCGAGCGTGAAGTCACAGCTCGACCAGCGCGATACGACGTTTGGTGATTACGGGACGCGGAAGGAGTAGGGGGCTACTTTGCAGACAACTCCATCCCCGTCATTGCAAGCGAAGCGAAGCAATCCAGAGTCGTAGGCGGGTCTGGATTGCTTCGTCGCTTCGCTCCCTTGCGCAAATGCTTCGCGTTTGTCGCAGGCAATGACGGCAGGGAGAAGCGACGCCCCTCACTTCGCCTTCAAAAACTCACCGACCTCCAGCAGCACGAACTCATTGTCGTCGGCCTTGTTGGGATCGCGGCTCGACGAGAACGGAAAATTGTTGTCGTTTCCGACGATGATATGCGTCTCATCGACGCGGTCGACGTTCTCGATGGTGAAGAACGGGAAGGTCAGCTCGCTCTTAGGTCGACGCGCGAAGCGCAGCGGGGGGTGTCTCCACGTGGGAATTCGTCGTGTGGAGAGACCCCCACCCCAGCCCTCCCTCGCAAGCGGGAGAGGGAGCGCAATCCCGGCTGAGTTGAGATATCAAACTGCTTTTGTTGTGCGGCTGAGCAGGATCAATAGAAACGCCAACAGCACGGCCGCGGACAGGCCGAGCGACCAGTGAATGCCGATCGCGGCACCGAGTACACCGACGGTGATGCCGCTGAAGGCGCGCATGCCGAGCCCGGCCATGTTGAACAGGCCGACGACGCGGCCACGGATCTCGGCCGGGGCATTCAACTGCACCATGGTCTGTGCCATCGTGTTGAACGACAGTTCGAAGAACCCGGCGGCAAACAGCAACGCGATCGCAAGCGTGTAGATCCCGACCGATGCGAAGGCGAGCAGCGACAGCGCCCATAGGATGGCGAGGACGATGGCGGTCTGCGGCGTCGCCCTGAGCCGTCCCCACGCTTCCAGCGCGATGCCCGCGAGCAGCGCGCCGGCGGCGTCGGCGGCCAGCAGCACGCTGTAGGCCACGCCGGGGTCGCCGTGCCCGAGATCGATGGCAAAGCCCGGCATCTGGGCGTGGTAGGCGTTGCCGATCATGAACGAGGTCAGCCCGGCGAGCAGCGTCATCGAGGTCAGGACGCGGTAGGTACCGATGGCGCGGATGGTCTGCACGATGTCGGCCACGCCGCGGACGGCAAGGCGTTTCGCCACCGCGCCCTTGGCACTGATGGGCGCCCAGAACAGCCAGAGCAGCATCGGCAGATAGAACAGCGTGTTGAGAATGATGCCGTGGGATGGGCCCAGCGCCAGCATGATGACGCCGCCAACGGCCGGACCGACCAGGATGCCGAGGTAACGCGCCATCGCGTTCAACCGCACCGCGCTCGGCAGATCGGCCGGGCCGACGATGTCGTAGAGCAGCAACTGGTTCGGCGTTTGCCATAGCACGCCGGCGCAGCCATGGATCACCAGCAGCAGCATCGCGTGCCACATTAGCAGCGTGTCTGATATGAAGAACATGCCCCATCCGGCCGATGCCACGATGAACAGCAGCATGCCGCATTGGATGATGCGGCGCGGGTCGATGCGATCGGCGAGACCGCCGACGCCGACGGAGAACAGCAGGAACGGCAGCCAGTGCGACAGCACCGCGAAGCCGGCCAGCGCCGGTGAGTGAAATTTCTGGAACACCACCCAATAGCTGATCACATGCTCGATATTGTCGGCCATCATCGCCAGCACGTAGGCAATGAACTGCGCCCGGTAGGGCCGTGACTTCATGGCCGCGAACGAGCTGGATGCCGCGGGTTTCGTCGAAGGCTCAGAACTCAAGAGATCACCTGGATGTAACTTGGCCGTGCTTGGGGATGCAACCGAAGCGGCATTCCGCTTGCGCCATACCCGCTTGTTGTCGGGCGCTCAAGACGCGCGGGATGACTTTCTTCGAATCGTCATCCCGCTCTATCTTTTTGTTTGAGCATGATCTTTTCGAAAAACCGCTGCACGCTTTTCCGGATCATGCTCTGGGCCAGATGCTATTCCTTCACCGCGCCGGTCAGCGACGAGACGTAATAGTCGACGAACAGCGAGTAGAACAGGGCGACCGGCAGCGAGCCGAGCAGCGATCCCGCCATCAGCGCGCCCCATTGATAGACGTCGCCTGAAACCAGCTCCGTCAGGATCGCGACGGGCACGGTCTTGTTGGCGCTGCTCTGGATGAAGGCGAGCGCATAGATGAACTCGTTCCACGACAGCGTGAAGGAGAAGATGCCGGCCGAAATCAGGCCGGGCACCGCCAGCGGCAGCGTGATCCGCCGCAGGATCTGCAATCGCGTGGCGCCATCGACCAGCGCACATTCCTCCAGCTCATAGGGGATCGACTTGAAATAGCCGATCAAGAGCCAGGTGCAGAACGGCACCAGGAAGGTCGGATAGACCAGGATCAGCGCCAACGGTGAGTCGAACAGGCCGAACTGCACGATCACGGTGGCCAATGGAATGAACAGGATCGAGGGCGGCACCAGATAGGCGAGATAGATGCCGAGGCCGACATAGGGGCTGCCGCGGAAGCGCAAGCGCTCGATCGCGTAGGCGGCGAGCGTCGAGGCAAACAGCGACAGGAAGGTCGAACAGACAGCCACGAACATCGTGGTCATCAGCCAGGTCGGATACGCCGTGTTGAACAGCAAATGCTTGATATGCGCGATGGTCGGCGAGGTGATCCAGAACGGATTGTGTTCCTTGTAGTTCAGGAGTTCCGCGTTCGGTTTGAACGAGGTGATCGCCATCCAGTAGAACGGGAACAGCAGGATCAGCACGAAGCACGACAGCGGCAGATAGATCATCATCACCCGCCGCGCGCGGGAATCCCATGCCATGGTGTCCGGCGTGGCGCTGGCGACATTGCTGTTGCCCGGTGAGGCAGCTACGTCAGTCATTGGCTTCTCCTTGCTGCCATTTGCGGCGCGCGAGGCCGAAGTAGCTGAACAACGTCGCGAAAACGAGGAACGGGATCATCGACACCGCGATCGCCGCACCTTCGCCGAGCTCGCCGCCGGCGATGCCGCGCTGGAACGCGAGCGTCGCCAGCAAATGCGTCGAGTTGACCGGCCCGCCGCGGGTGATGGCGTAGACCAGCTGGAAATCCGTAAAGGTGAAGATGATCGAGAACGTCATGACGATGGCCAGGATCGGCAGCATCATCGGGAAGGTGATGAAACGGAACCGCTGCCAGGCGCTGGCGCCGTCGAGCATCGCCGCCTCATAGAGCGAGGGCGATATGGTCTGCAGGCCCGCCAATAGCGAGATCGCGACAAAGGGAATGCCGCGCCAGATGTTGGCCGCGATCAGCGAGAACCGCGCCGCCCAAGGCGTTCCCAGGAAGTCGATATTGGTGGTGCGGATGTGCAGCACGTCGACCAGCAGATAGGAAATGATCGAGAATTGCGGATCGTAGATCCACCAGAACGCCAGTGCCGACAGCACTGTCGGCACGATCCAGGGCAGCAGGATGATGGCCCGCAACAGGCTTTTGAACCGGAAGTGATTGTTCAGCAGCAGCGCCAGATAGAAGCCGAGCGCGAATTTCCCGATGGTCGCGATCGCCGTGTAGAACACGCTGTAGAACACCGCGTTCCACCACAAGGGATCGGTCACCAGATACTGGAAATTCTCAAAGCCGATGAACACACCGCGCTTGCCGATCGTGGTGTCGGTGAAGGCGAGCCAGACGCCAAGCCCGAGCGGATAGGTGAGGAACACCGCCAGCAGCCCTATCGCCGGCGTCAGGCACATCACGATCAGGAACGGCTTGTAGTCGAACAGCCGGACGATCCAGCCCGGCTGTCGCTGCTGAATGATGCGTCGGGAAGGTAGGGTCGTTACAGACATCAGATGGTTGTCCTAGGTATCCCAGTCATTCCGGGGCGATGCGAAGCATCGAACCCGGAATCTCGAGATTCCGGGTCTGGTGCTCGCGCACCATCCCGGAATGACGGAATTCAACTTCCGCAATGACGCTCCTACCGGGTCTGCCGCCGGAAATAACGCTTTGCACGTTGCTCGGCTTCCGCGGCTGCGGCCTCCGGCGTCGAGGCGCCGGTTGCCACCGCGGCGAACATCTGCACCGTCACATAGTCCGCACGAACTGCACCGGTGGCGGTCGAGATCGGGCCCTTGTAGCCGGCGTAATAGTTGCTGTTCATGGTGTTCTTGAAGATCGCGACCTTGGGATCTTCGGTCCAGACCTTGGCATCGGCGTAGGAGCCCAGCGGCTGCGACCAGTAGCCGGAGTTGGCGTTGAGCCAGGGCTCGTACTGGTCCTTTTCCATCAGGTAGGTCAGCAATGCCTTGGAGGCATTGGGATACTGGCTGTGCTTGAACAGCATCGCGTTCAGCGTCAATCCCGACATCGGCGAGATCGGCGCAAGGAACTTCGGCAGCAGCTGGTGTTCGGAATCTTCTGCTATCGCTTTGGTTGCCGGATCATTCTTCAGCGAAAAGTACAGCGAGACGCCGTTCGCCGTCAACGCGATTTCCTGCGAGGAATAGGCGCGGTTGTTGCTGACGTCGTTCCAGGAAGGCGTGCCGGCGATGAAGGTCGGATAAAGCTGCTTGACGTAGTTCAGCGCCGCGATGGTCTCCTTGCTGTTGATGGTGACATTGCCCTCTTCATCCAGCAGCGAAGCGTTGTGCGACCACAACATCCAGTCCGCAAAACCGTTACCGTCGCCGACCGCATTACCCAGCGCAAAGCCCGCGGGCTTGCCGGCCTTCTGCAGCTTCTGGCAGAGGTCGAGGAAACCGGCCAGGTCTTCCGGTGCCTTGTCGAACCCGACAGATTTGAGAATGGATTTGCGATAGATCAGGGGGCCGGCGGTGGCGCCGAATGGCAGCCCGATCCAGGCATCGCTCTTGGCTTTCTTGCCGTAGGCCTTCGCAAGGTTCTGCCAGCCGCCGTACTTTTTGCCGAGATAGTCGGCGACGTCGGTCAGCTCGACCAGCTTGTCGACATAGATATGCGGCGCGTCCGAGAAGCCGATGATGATGTCGGGGCCGGCGCCGGAATTCGACGTGACAGCCGTCTGCTGGTTGATGTCTTCCCAGCCGACGAAGTCGACCTTGACCTCGACCCCGGTCTCCTTGGTGAATTTGGCGCAATTGGCGCGGAACACGTCCTCGTCGGCTTGCACGAAGCGCACCGGGCGCAGCATGCGCAAGGACGCGCCTTTTTCGATCGCAAACTTCGGCGCCGGAACGTCCGCGGCCTTGATGGCCGACTGCGCCGAAGCGCCGGTGGCGGCGAGCGCGGCGGCGGATACGCCCAAAGCCAGCGCGTCGCGGCGGGTGATGTCGTTCTTCATAGGTCTTCTCCCTGTTTCCTGTTCCCGGCGTTGAACCGCCCGGTGAACCCACGCCTCCGGTTCCAACGAACCGGGAGGCTTTCGACTTTAGTCTTTAGTGCGTTGTTCGGGCGCGGACCGTTCTCCGCTTCGCCCGAAAACGCTTTTCGCCGTCCTAGCTGTTGGGGCCGCGATCCATGCTGACGGGTTGCCAGCGACGAAGCGAGGTGTTTTGCAGCACCGACGGATTGACGCAGCTTACCGGCCACATTCCGGACAATACCAGTGACAATTCGTAGCCCACTCGGCGCTTGCGCGCTTCGTCGAAACGTGCCGAGGCCGAGGCGACATGCGCCGTCAGCGTGACGTTTTCCATCGATAGCATCGGGTTGTTGTGCGACGGCGGCTCGGTTTCCAGGACGTCGAGGGCGGCATGCGCGATCCAGCCCTCCTGCAGCGCCTTGATCAGCGCCTCTTCGTTCACGGTGGCGCCGCGGCCGGTATTGATGAAAACCGCGCTCTTCTTCATCTGCTTGAAGTGCTTCTCGCCGAGCATGTGGTGCACCTCGGGCCGCGCCGGGGCGTGCATCGACAGGAAATCCGATTGCGCCAGCACTTCCGACAGCGTCGACGGGATCACGCCGTGGTCGGAAATCAGGGTTTCCTGGATGAAGGGATCATAGGCCATCATCCGCAGCCCGAACGGTGCGGCGCGCTTGGCGACCGCGCGCGCCACCCGGCCGAACGAGATGAAGCCGAGCGTCTGCCCCATCAGCCGCGGAATTTTCAGCAGTGCCGGACGGCCCTCGGACCAGCGGCCGGTGCGGACCATCTTGTCCTGCTCGACCAGCCGCCGGAAGCCCGAGAGCAGCAGCATCATGGCGTGGTCGGCGACTTCCTCGATGAAGGTGTCGGGGATGTTGGTGACGGGGATGCCGCGGGCGGTGGCGGCCTTGACGTCGACGCTGTCGACGCCGACGCTGCCGAGCGTGATCACCTTGCAGTTTTCCAGTGCGTCGATCACCTCTTTCGAGATCCGCATGCCCTTGGCGTAGATGGCATCCGCAGTGCGGGCGGCGGCGATGAATTCCGCCTCATTGGCCGGCGCCTCGATGATCTCGGCCCCGATCGGGTCGAGCGCCTCCTTTTCATAGTCGTAGCCGCCGCCGGCGACCGTGAAACTCGCGCCTTTCGGCGTCAGTATCCTGAATTTCGACATTTCCTGCTCCCGATTTGATTCTTCGGTGTTGATTAGGCCGCGGCACCTGGCCGTTGCCTCCCGAATTTTTGGCGTCCTGATCAGCTTCTCGCACAATCCCGGGGTCTGGAGACCAATGCTTTTTGCATGTCCGGGCTTCTACGGAGTGGCATCGTAACAAAGCGCTAAAGGCTCACACTATAACGTGCGGCGAATCATTTCGCCAATCGCGCGCGCCTTGCGCGTCGTCCCCCGGAGAGCCCCTCGTGAAGCTGACAAATATGAAGATCACCCCCAAGCTCGGTATCTTGGTGGGTGTGACGTTGCTCGGCCTTTGCGCGGCCGGCGTGCTCGCGGGCTATTTGATGCAGCGCGAGATGCTGAATGCGCGCATCGACCAGACCAAGGCGATCGTGGAAATGGGCCTCAATCTGGCGGCCGGCCTGAAGAAGCAGGTCGATGCCGGCCAGATGACCAAGGAAGCGGCGATTGCCGAGTTCGGCAAGCGCGCCAACTCCATGACCTACGACAAGGGCGCCGGCTATTTGTTCGGCACCGCCTATAACGGCATCACCGTCATGGCGCCCGATCCGAAGCAGGTCGGCACCAACCGCATGGAAGTGGTGACCAATGGCCGAAAACTCTCGCAGGAATTGATGAACGGCGTCAAAGCCAACGGCTCGATCCTGCTGACCTATGAATATGTCAAACCCGGCGAGGAAAAGCCGATCCGCAAGATGGGCTATGCGGTGGCGGTCCCCGGCTTCGACATGTATGTCGGTACCGGTGCCTATCTCGACGATCTCGACGCCAAGATGAAGCCGATCGCGTGGCTGCTCGGGCTCGCCATTCTCGGCATCGCCGTGATTTCGGGCAGCATCGCCTGGATGATCGGCCGCAGCATCTCGAAACCGCTCAATCAGCTCGGTGCCAGCATGCAGGCGCTGGCCGACGGCAAACTCGAGGGGGAAATTCCCGGCCTCGGCCGTGGCGACGAGGTCGGCGCGATGGCGGCGACCGTCCAGATCTTCAAGGACAATGCCGTGCGGATCCGCGGCCTCGAACAGGCCGAAGCCGCGACCCAGGCCCGTGCCGCCGCCGATCGCCGCGCGGCGATGGAGAACATCGCCAGCGACTTCGAACGCAGCGTCAACGGCATCGTCCGTACGGTGTCGACGGCCGCCGCCGGCATGCAGAGCACGGCGCAATCGATGACCGCGACCGCCAGCGATGCCAGTGCGCGCGCTGCCACCGTCGGTGCCGCCTCGGAGAGTTCATCCAATAATGTCGGCACGGTCGCGGCCGCCGCCGAAGAGCTGTCGAGCTCGGTGGCCGAAATCTCCCGCCAGGTGGCGCGCTCCAGCGAGATCGCCAGCAAGGCGGTCGGTGATGCCGAACGCACCAACGCCACCGTCGGCGCGCTCTCCACCGGCGCCGAGAAGATCGGCGAGGTCGTAAAACTGATCCACTCAATCGCCGCCCAGACCAACCTGCTGGCGCTCAATGCCACCATCGAAGCGGCGCGTGCCGGTGAATCCGGCCGCGGCTTTGCGGTGGTTGCTTCCGAGGTAAAGGCGCTGGCCAACCAGACCGCGAAGGCGACGGAGGAAATCTCGGCGCAGGTCGCGGCGATGCAGTCTTCCACCAGCGAGGCGGTCGCCTCGATCGGCGGCATCACCGAAACCATCGCGCAGATGAGCGAGATCACGGTCAGCATCTCGACCGCGATCGAGCAGCAGGGCGACGCCACGCGCGAGATCGCGCGCAATATCCAGTCG
>JACDAG010000968.1 GCA_013695565.1 Bradyrhizobium sp. | reverse complement strand
GTGCCGGGGTTGCGGATGCCGCAGGCGCGGGCGTTTCCGCCGGGGCAGGTGAGGCAGAAGCGGCGGGGGTCGGCGCCGCGGAGGGGCTGGCGGACGGAGAGGCTGACGGTACCGGCGATTGCGCCAGCGCGGCGCCGCCCAGCGCGATCGCCAGCATCGGGACCAGCGCGACCATGGCCGAGCGGAAAGGGCTGATACGGTTCATTTTAGGCATTCTCCATCCATCCCCAGGCGGTCGCGCTATGTCCCGGCGCGCCCCGCAAGACGCTGCCATCCCTAACACGCAAGGTCCGCTTTCGTCCCATGACAGATGCGTCATGCACCCCCGCCGCCCCTGCGTACTAGGCAATTAGCCATCATTCGCCATATAAGACAGGCAGAAATTGGGAAATTCCATGAGCGCGCTGGCCAATCACGCATTCGCCAAGATGAACGGTATCGGCAACGAGATCGTGGTGGTCGATTTGCGCGACAAGCCGGCCAAGGTGACGGCCGAAGAAGCGCGCGCGGTGGCCTCGCCCCAAGGCGTGCCCTATGACCAGCTGATGGTGCTGCAGCCGCCGCGGCTGGAGGGCACCGAGGCCTTCATCCGCATCTACAACAGTGACGGCTCCGAAGCCGGCGCTTGCGGCAACGGCATGCGCTGCGTGGTACGTCGGCTGTTCGAAAAGACCGGCCAGACCGCCGTGACCTTCGAGACCCGCTCGGGACTGTTGAATTGCTGGCAGGGGCCGCAGCCCGATCTCTACACGGTAGACATGGGCGCGCCAAAATTCGGCTGGCAGGAAATTCCGCTCGCCGAAGAATTTCGCGACACCCGTTACATCGAATTGCAGGTCGGCCCGATCGATGCGCCGATCCTGCATTCGCCGTCGGTGGTCAACATGGGCAATCCCCACGCAATCTTCTGGGTCGACGATGTCGACTCCTATGACCTCGAGCGCCTCGGGCCGTTGTTGGAAAATCATCCCATTTTCACGGATCGCGCCAACATCACGCTCGCCCATATCGTCGATCGCGATCGCGTCACGATGCGCACCTGGGAGCGCGGCGCCGGGTTGACCAGGGCGTGCGGCTCGGCCGCCTGCGCCACCGCGGTCGCCGCGGCGCGGCTGAAGCGCACCAATCGAATCGTCGAATTATCGTTGCGGGGCGGCAAGCTCTCGATCGAGTGGCGCGAGCGCGACGACCATGTGCTGATGACGGGCACCGCCACGTTCGAATATGAAGGGCGATTCGACCCGGCGCTGTTCGCCAGCGTCGCCTGAGCGATGAGCGTCGACGTCCTCACTTTTGGCTGCCGCCTCAACGCCTTTGAATCCGAAGTGATCCGGCGCGAGGCTGATAATGCCGGGCTTTCCGACACCGTTGTCATCAATAGCTGTGCGGTCACCAACGAGGCGGTGGCGCAGGCACGGCAATCGATCCGGCGGCTGAAGCGCGAACGGCCCGGTGCGCGCATCGTCGTCACCGGTTGCGCGGCGCAGACTCAGCCTGAAATGTTCGCTGCCATGGCCGAAGTCGACCGCGTCGTCGGCAATGACGAAAAGATGCGCTCTGATGCCTGGCGCAGCGCACGCGCGGCGTTCGATTCAGGCTTCGGCGTCGAGGCCAGCGAGAAGATTGCCGTCGCCGACATCATGGCGGTCACCGAGATGGCGCCGCATCTGGTGGAAGGTTTTCAGAGCGGCCTGCCGCGGGTGTTCGTGCAGGTCCAGAACGGCTGCGACCATCGCTGCACCTTCTGCATCATTCCCTATGGCCGCGGCAATTCACGCTCGGTGCCGATGGGCGCGGTCGTCGATCAGGTCCGCGCGCTGGTGGAGCGCGGTCATGCCGAGATCGTCCTGACCGGTGTCGATCTCACCAGCTACGGCACTGACTTGCCGGGTACGCCAAAACTCGGCCAATTGACAAAACAGATTTTGCGGCATGTGCCGGAATTGAAGCGTTTGCGGATTTCATCGATCGATTCCATCGAGGCCGATCGCGATCTGTTCGACGTCATCGGTGACGACGAACGCCTGATGTCGCATCTGCATCTGTCGCTGCAGTCCGGCGACGATCTGATTCTGAAGCGGATGAAGCGCCGGCATTCACGCAGCCATGCGATCGAATTCTGCGCGCAGGTGCGCCGGCTGCGGCCGGACATCGCGCTCGGCGCCGACATCATCACGGGCTTTCCGACCGAGACCGAAGAGATGTTCGCGCGCTCGCAGGATCTGGTGGGAGAATGCGATCTCACTTTCTTGCATGTGTTTCCCTATTCGCCACGACCGGGCACGCCGGCGTCACGGATGCCGCAGGTCGCGGGCGAAGCGATCAAGCAACGCGCGAAACGGTTGCGCGCGACGGGTGAGGCGGCGCTAAAGAAGCGGCTGGCGTCCGAAATCGGCGCGACGCGGCAGGTGCTGATCGAGAGCGGCAAACAGGGGCGCACGGAGCATTTTCTGCCGGTGGCGATCAGTGGTGAGGCGCCGGGCGCGGTGTTGGCGCTGATGATCGGCGGCAATGACGGTGCGCGGCTGACGGTGTGAGGATTTCCTCCGTCATTGCGAGGAGCGAAGCGACGAAGCAATCCAGAGTCCCGCCCACGACTCTGGATTGCTTCGCTTCGC
>JACDAG010000950.1 GCA_013695565.1 Bradyrhizobium sp. | reverse complement strand
GACCATGCTGGCGCATCATCTGGTCGATGCCGGCATCGTCAAACATGTGCTGGTGGTCGGTGGTGAAAACCGTCTGACAGGGCAGAGCCGCGACGCCTCGATCCAGGCGTTGGCGCAGGTCGGGCATCCCGACTACGAGGTGACGCTGGGGCCGACGATCCCGGCCTATTACGGCCTCGTCGCGTCGCGCTACATGCACGAATATGGCGTCACCCAGCAAGACCTCTCCGAATTCGCGGTGCTGATGCGGGCGCACGCGCTGACACATCCCGGCGCCCAGTTCCATGAGGCGATCACGGTCGCCGATGTGATGGCGTCGAAACCGGTAGCGATGCCGCTCAAGCTTCTGGATTGCTGCCCCGTGTCCGACGGCGGCGCGGCTTTTGTCGTCAGCCGCGAGCGAACCTGTGACGCTGGCGTCCGCATCCGCGGCGCCGCGCAGGCGCACACCCATCAGCACGTCACCGCGATGCCGGCCCTGAGCGACCTCGGAGCCGAGATTTCAATTGCCAAGGCGAAGGCCGCCACCGGCCTTGATATCTCCGACGTGCGCTACGCAGCGGTCTATGACAGCTTTACGATTACGCTGGCGATGCTGCTGGAGGATCTCGGTCTCGCCAAGCGCGGCGAAGCGGCGGCAAAGGTGCGGGCAGGGCATTTCGGCCGGGACGGCGAGATGCCGCTCAACACCCATGGCGGCCTCCTGAGCTACGGCCATTGCGGCGTCGGCGGCGCGATGGCGCATCTGGTCGAGACCCATTTGCAGATGACAGGGCGCGCCGGCAACCGCCAGGTCCGTGACGCCTCGATCGCGCTGCTGCACGGCGACGGCGGCGTGCTGTCGTCGCATGTCAGCATGTTCCTGGAGCGGGTACGATGAGCGAGCAACGTGCGGACTGGACCAAAGGCGGCGAGGGCATCGTCTACCAATCCTGCGGCGCCTGCGGAAAGGCGCAATATTTCCGTCGCAGTTTTTGCGCGGCTTGCGGCGCGCCGGATCCAGCGGAGAAGCCGGCCCGTGGAACCGGGACCGTGTACGCGACCTCACTGATATGTCGTGCGGCGACGCCGGAGACCCGCGCGCACGTTCCCTACAACCTTCTGTTGGTCGATACGCCGGAAGGATTTCGCATGATGGCCCATGGCGACAATGATCTCGCCATCGGCGACAACGTCACCGCGCGCTATCAGCCATTCGCCGGAAGGCTGGTTCCATATTTCGCAAAAGCGAAGTGAGCAAGCATCAGACATTAAACCGTCATTGCGAGCGTAGCGAAGCAATCCAGAATTACACGGAACTCGAAGTCTGGATTGCTTCGTCGCTTACGCTCCCTTGCACAAACGCTTCGCGTTTGTAGCAGGCAATGACGGCTCTCCGTACCGTGTTTCACCGCCAGTAAAAGATGACGCCGGCGATGACGAGCATTGCCGTCACCGCCGCCATCTGCGCAAGCGCCTCCGAGGCCGCCCTTTTGGTGGCTTCCTTCATGCTGTCTCCCTAGACTTGGGCATAGCTCATCGCTGCGCGACAAGCGCGCAACATGGCCATTGATTTTTACTCGGAACACCCCGCGACGAGTATTCGCTTTGATTGAGTCCCCACTCAGCGAATATCGACCGTGCCAAGTTCGAACAGCATTGCGGCGGCATTTTGGCTCACGCGCAGCCGGATTTAGCGCGCGGCATGACGATTTCCGAGCGAAATCAACGCGTGGAACTTTTTACAGTTTGCGGGCGCGCTTCAAACCGTCGAGCTGTGCCGGAATTTCCGCAGGCTTCGTCACGGGATAGGAACAGAAATTCGACGTGCAGGCGAACGCTGCCGGTCCATCCGGATAATCGGGATAGTCGACGTCGGCATTGGCGAGTTTGCCTTCGCGCTTATCCCACCATTCGGCGCGCTTGTTGGCGAGCGGATAGGCGAGTGCTGCCCGATAGAGCGCGGCCGATCGCGGATCGTCTTTCGCGCCGACAATGGTGACGTGAACCGGCTCGTTGCGCAGTTCGTCTTCGGCGAGCAGCACGTCGGGCAGGAAGCCAAAGGCATCGAGGATCGGCGGCGATGTCAGGTAACCCATGCCGGCCTCGGCGATTTCGCGGTAGCGGTTCTCTCCGGTGTAGGACGACAGCAGGCTGAACATGCGCACCGCCGTGACATTATCCTCGCGCTGCTTGATCGGCTTTGTCAGCTGTTGCGCGTCGGGCGAAGCGGAGGCTACGAATCCTCCGGTCGCGGGATCGATAAATGTCCTGGCGACGAAGTCGGCCGTAACCTGTGCCTGCGCGAGCCATTCGCGCTCGCCGGTGGAGCGGTGCAATGCCAGCAGCACCTTGGCCATCTCGACATTGTCGGCCAGATAAGGCCCGCCCTTGTCCTGTTGGGCGTGACGAAAGCCGCCGCCCGGCATCGCGCGGTTGGCGAGTACCCAGCGCGCGGCGCCGGCTGCGAGGTCGCGCGCGTCGGCCACGCCCGTCGCGTCGTAATAGGCCAATAGTCCCGCGATCGCCTGTGCGGTCTCTCGCGCATATTGCCGCTTGTCGACACCGGGCTCACCCTCGCTCATGCCGAGCGAGGCGTAGAAGCCGCCGCCGGGCGCGGCCATGGTGTTTTTTAGAAAGCCGTAGATGCGGTCCGCGGCCTGCCGGTAGGTGGGGTCGCCATACATGCTCCAGGTCCGTGAATAGGCGATCAGCCCGGCCTCCTGCGCGAACATCGGAAATTCCCGGGCCGGTTCCGACCAGTCTGGCTTCAGGTTGACCTGGTTCATGGCGCCGGTGGTCTTGTCGACCATGGTCGAGGCCATCAGGGTCAGCACTTTCCGGATCCGCGCCTCGTTCTTGGCGTCGCCCTGTCGGGCGCGCTGCAATGCCCAGACCAGCATCGATCCATCGACGAATTTGGATTTGCTCCATCCGCCGTTCTGGTCATCCCAGGCCTGATCGATGAAGGCCAGGATTTCGCCGCGCTGTGCGTCCGTCAGTCCCGTCGCCAGCGTGCGCTCGCGTTCGGCTCCGCCGGCGTCGGGATAGGTGACGGGCGAGGGGTCCTCGATGGTGGCGGTGAGGATGGGGTTGAAGAATTGCGGCGAATAGAAGCCGCGCAGCTTGACGATCTCGGTGCCGTCAGAGGCGAAGATGATGGTGGCGGGCCAGCCCCAGCGCTCGTAGCGCTGCGAGATATCCGGCCGGCTGTCCTGATCGACATAAACCGGGATGAACTTGTCTTTCAGGATGCCACGCACCTCCGGATTGGCCCAGGTCTCGCGGTTCATCACGTGGCACCATCGGCACCACCAGGATTGCAGCGACATGATCACGAATTTCTTTTCGTGCGCGGCCCTGGCAAAGGTCGCGTCGCTCCATTCGCTCCAGAAGCCGTCCTCGTTGTCGATCGGCGCGGCATGGACCGTCGTCGCAAACGACAGCGACAGCAGCAGTGCGAGGATGCGGATCATGGGCTGGCCCTCGAGGGGAACGGCGTGACGTGGAATATTGTCAGATCGGTCCCCTCTCTGGAACACACGCCTGTGTGACTTATTCCCGCCATCGAGCATTCCAGCTGGTTGATCCGGCCGTTGCCGCAAGGCATTATCCCGCTCGCAAAATCAAAGAAAACAAGGTGAGAAATGGCCCGTATCGAATACAGCGATCCCGCGAAAGCCAGCGATCGTACCCGCGAAATCCTCGGCAAGAACCGCCATGCCAACATCTTCCTGATGATGGCGCATTCGCCGAGCTATTTCGAACAATATTGCCGGCTGGGTGGGGCGATCAGGCACAAGGGGGAACTCGATCCGATCGTGCGCGAACTTGCCATCACCCGCACCGGCATCCTGTGCCAGGCGCCGTATGAGATCGTCGCCCATAAGCGGATCGGCAAGAATGTTGGGGTGACCGACGAACAGAACGAGGCGCTGGAGAACTGGCAGGCGGCAACCTGCTTCAACGAGGTGCAGCGCGCCGCACTCGCTTTCGCCGACGAGATCGTCAAGCTGTACAAGCCGACGGATGCGACCTTCAAGGCCATTGCGTCAAAGCTGACGCCGGCCGCACTGGTCGAACTGCAACTCTCGGTCGGCTTCTACATCATGACGTCGAAATTTCTGGAGACGTTTGCTGTCGACATGCAACCGGCAACGGAAGTGATTCCATAGGTGGCGAGCGTATGAGTAAAGAGGAACTCGACGCCTCGGTAAGCGCGGCCATCGCCCGGCTACATCAGGCGATGGCCAGAGTTGCCAACGGGGACGTATCCGCGATCAAGGCGCTCTATTCGCTTACATCGGAAGCGACCAGCTTCTATGGCTGGGGCGGCTACGAGAAGGGATGGGAAGCAGTTTCCCGGCGCTGGGACTGGGCGGGCGGGAGGTTCAAGGGTGGAACCGTCCGTCACGAGAATATCTCCAAGGTCATCACTCCTGCGATGTTCTATGTGACCGACATCGAAACCTTCGAGAACCAACGTGTCGCCGACGTCGAAGGCATCACCGGCTGGTCCAATCGGGTTACGCATATTTTTTGCCGCGAAGCCGGTTAATGGCGCCTCCTTCACCGACATGGCAACCGGCTGGAAACCCAGCACGAGCCATCCACCAAGCTTGGCGAAGTGAGGCGCTGATCAAATTGCAGCTTTCAGTCGGCTTCTACATCATGACGTCGAAATTCCTGGAGACGTTGGCCGGCGACAGGCAGCCGGTGACAGAAGTCATTTCTTGATGGCATGATCGTCATTGCGACCCGGTGGCTCCTCGCAATGACGGCGGAAAGGTGAGTATTTTTTCATGAGCAATGGATGGGAGATTTCAGCGCAAGCCTGGATCGACTCCATCGGCGAGCACGGGGATTGGGCGCGTGAACACGTGCTCGATCCCGTGATGCTCGGCCGTGTCGGGAAAGGCCGGTTCGAGCGTGCCCTGGATGTCGGCTGTGGTGAGGGCCGTTTCTGCAGGATGCTGAGTGCCGCCGGCGTCGCTGCGACCGGGATCGATCCGACCGGTCCGTTGCTCGAACGGGCAAGGCAACACGATCCATCCGGAGATTACCGGCCCGGTGTCGCCGAACAGCTTGAATTCGAGGCGGCTAGCTTCGATCTGGTTGTCAGCTATCTCACGCTGATCGATATCGTCGATTTCAGAACGGCGATCGGCGAGATGGCGAGGGTGCTGAAACCGGGCGGCACGCTGCTGATTGCAAATCTCACCGGCTTCACATCGGCCGGTGCCGAGCGGGGCTGGGTCAGGGATGAAGAGGGAGGCTATCTCCATTTTCCGGTGGATCGCTATCTCGACGAACATCCGTTCTGGTTCGAATGGGAGGGAATACGAATCCAGAATTGGCACCGTCCGCTCGCCGCCTACATGACGGCCTTTCTCGAAGCCGGCCTGCAACTGACGTTTTTCGCGGAGCCCGGACCGCTATCCGGCGACGCCGCGCATCAAGAGCGTTTTCGCCGGGTGCCGTGGTTCGTCGTGATGGAGTGGCAGCGGGCGTCTGTCGGATGAAGCGTTAGCCGCGGCGGCGGTGCGCTCCCTCTCCGCTTGCGGGGGAGGGCGGGGTGGGGGTGGTGCCACGAGTCACACTCTTCGATTGGAGAGAG
>JACDAG010000874.1 GCA_013695565.1 Bradyrhizobium sp. | reverse complement strand
ATTCGCCGTCAACCCGGCGTCGCCCGAAGCATCCAAATCCTCGTGGCTCCAGAAGGCCTGCCCATCCTCAATTGGCTTGGAATCAACCAGTCAGAACCACTGTGACGAGGTACTAGGACGCTTGTTTGTGGAGCAGGAAAACACGGGGCAGCACCGTGGGTCGGGACCAATTTTCGGAGTGAAGCTCAAGTGGACGAGCGCTGGTCTCCAAAACCAGAGGCTCCAGGTTCGAGGCCTGGCTCTCCGGCCAATTATTGTGATCTGACGGCGGAGAAGCCTGGACACCGATGGCGATGACAATGACCGGCGAAATCCAACTCGCTGCAGGCTATATGCTCATTGGGTGTTCACGCGAGCAACGTCTGTGCCTCTGCCCACAACTGACGAACCAATTCGGCGGCCGGTTCAGATCGTGCCAGTCCGGCCGATTGGCCACCCCAGGCCTGCATCCGGTGAACGTCACCGGCCTTGTGCCCGGCGCTTCGCATCGGCGCCGTGAGTCCGCGCTGTACGGGATATGGAGCTGGACGAGGCGCATCCGGCGAAGTGGCGGCCAGGACGTAATCGGTCGCCAAGCTTCGGTCGGCACGGCCGCTGAAGACACGGCTGACGACGGTATCTTCGGGCGCCGCCTTCCCCAGTGCGTCTGCCCACGCCGGGTGAATCTTCGCTTCGGGACAACGCAGAAGGCCGTACCGATCTGTGCCGCGCTGGCTCCAAGCACCAAAGCCGCGGCGACGCCACGCCCGTCAGCAATACCGCCTGTCGCGACGACCGGCACACGGACGGCATCAACGACGGCTGGCAACAAGGCAAACGATCCGACCAATTGGCGTTCAGCCAGTGTTGCGTCGAAGCAGCCGCGATGGCCCCCGGCCTCTGAGCCCTGCGCGACAATGACGTCGGCTCCTGCCGCTTCTGCCGCACGGGCTTCCCTGACCGTCGAAACGTGAGCAAACCAGAAGATGCCGCGTTGCTTCAATTTCGCGACAAATTCGGACGGGTAGAGGCCCATGACGGACGAGACGATCGGTGGCTCGATGGCAAGCAGCGCCTCGCATTGTGTGGCGAATTCGGGCGGCGTGGCATCGCCGGCTTCGGGCGGCACATCTGGTCCCCATGTAGCAAGGAACTGACGCAACCGTGCCTCGTGCGCCGGATCCCGTATCGGTGTTGGATCGGGAATCCATAGGTTGAGGTTAAAGACACCGTTGCTATTCGCTCGTACTTCGCTGGCCCAATCGACGATCTCTGCCGGCTGCATGGGCAAGGCGCCACACGCGCCAAGCCCACCAGCGTTGCCTACCGCGATCGAGAGTGATGGAGCGTTTACTCCAGCCATAGGTCCAAGGAGAATTGGGACGCGTAGGCCGAACCGTCGACAAAATGCGCGGGTGCGCTCGAAAGTTGAACTCATATGTTGTTGTCCCGGAGTGTCAGGCTGCAGCGAGTTGCAAGGAAGAGTTAGCGCGTTACGTCGAAGACTCCCGGCACAGCTTTCTACTGGATTTTTCTGGAGTTTGCGGACTCAATATTTCTCATCCGGAGGAGAGATATATTCGTTAGCCCTGCGAGTGTGGTGGTCATATGTGTCCGGCCGGTGTTCGACGCAGCAAAAGCGACGTCGGATCAGGATCTCACCCGATCGGCTATGGCAATGGAAAAGACGATGACAGAGCGGAGCACTAAAATTCGATCTGACGAAACGCTCAGATTTCGCATGATTACGCACGTGACCTCGGCCCAGTCCCTGGATGTTGGTGACGTGGACGGTCACGTGGCCTCGCTGTCTCGCTTCTCCGGACTTGCATTCCTGCCCGATGGAACGGTCGGCACCGTCCACTTCGCAAGCCTGGCCGACTACACAAATGGTGCCGGCACATTCACACTGTTTCCAATCCTCGCCTTTGACGACGGCTCCGCTCTTTGGCTCAAATCGACCGGAACGGGGATGGTTGACGGGACAAGGACGCGGTTCATCGGAACCCTCACCGTTCTCGGCGGCAAAGGACGATTCGATGGCGCGGGAGGAGACGGCACGCTGACGGGTACGCGGTACACACCGTTGTCTGTCGGCGCCGATCTCGTTAGCGACTACACGGTTAATATAAGAACATGAAAGTTTTCGTCCCGATCCGGCGATCGAATGAGCCACCCCGGACCTCACTCACAGGTAGTGATGCAAATGCTGCGATCATAATCCGTAGCGATGGATCGAATTGGCAATCCGTTTTCTCTCGAATACGCGCCGATCATGATACTCGTCCTGGCCAATATCCCTTAGCAGATGTTGCGACAGATCCTTCAGACCAGTCTCGGCCCTGCGTTTCCGCCAATTGTTGCGAAACCGCGATATCACCGCCCGTGTCCGCGATACGAGCATTATCCGGAACTCCCGATATCGCATGATCGCTAGAGTGTTCCTTGCGCGAGGCTATTGAGGTAGATGAATTCAGGCGCGTGGACGCCGGCCCCGCGCCTGATTTCGATCAGCTCTTTCGATTCAAAGAAGGCCCGCGCATCTGTCAGCGAATTCCACTTCGAGAAATGTACGATCTTGTTGGCGTCGCGTTCGTCCCGAAGCACATGGTAGCTCTCTTCGCCGGCGTGCTTTCGCATCGTCGCCGCCCGATCGAACACCTGTTTCAAGGCGGAATAATTTTCAACGGCGTGAATGATCAGAACATAATGCATTTCTATTTCCATGGTGACGGTCGGTCTTGCGTTCGATAAAAATCAAGGTCGCCCGTCGGGGATGCGATGCCGAGAGTTATGGCACGTCACGTCAAATCGAAAAGTGAATAGGGGTCACCCTGGTCGCAGTTTAATTCGTTTGTCGCGCCGTTGCCGCTCCTACTATGTGGCGATCAACTGAGAGGCGCTGATGCGACAGTTGATGGTGTTGGGTGACCGGCGGCTCGAGTGGCGCGAAGTAGCCGCGCCGAAGCTGCGGAAATCCACCGACGCCTTGGTTCGTCCCGTCGCGTTGTCGATCTGCGATGCCGATGCCGCGTATCTCAAGGGCGCGTTTCCGTCGCGCGACGCGTTTTGCTTTGGTCACGAATTCGTGGCCGATGTCATCGAAACCCGCGATGACGTGACCGCGTTCTCACGCGGCGACCGCGTCGTGGTGTCATTTCTGGTGGCGTGTGGCACGTGCGACCGTTGCAGGCGCGGCTTTCCCGCGGCTTGCACCACGGTGCCGCCGAAGTCAGCCTATGGATTTGGAATCTTCGGTGACTGGGGCGGCGCAGGCTGCGATGTGGTGCACGTGCCCTATGCCGATACGATGATGATCAAATTGCCCGAGGGCGTATCGGCTGTCGATGCGGCCAGCGTCGGCGACAATCTGTCGGATGCCTTCCGCTGCGTCGCCGAGGGCCTCCTCGAAGAGCCGGGCGCGCCGGTGCTGGTCGTGGCCGGTGGGGGAGCTCCATCGATCAGCCTGTATGCGGCAGCGCTGGCACACGTGCTGGGCTCCGAGCAGGTGGATTTCATCGACAGCGATCCTGTCCGCCTTGCCATCGCTGAATCGGTGGGAGCCAACGCAATCGAGATGCGCAAGCCGCCATCTCGCCATGGAAGCTATCCGGTGACGGTCGACGCCAGTGGGCATCCGTCGGGCGAATGGCTGTCGGCGGCGCTGCGATCCACCGCTCCCTACGGTCGCTGCACCAGTTGTGGCGCCTATCACGGCGCCGCTTCGCTGCCGGTCGGCACGATGTACACGCAAGGCGTCCGTTTCACGATCGGATGGGCGAATATCCAGGCGTTGATGCCCAAGGTACTCGATCTGCTGGCTCAGCGGAAAGTTCCGGTGCAGCGCATCCATACCGTCGCGCAATGGGACGAGGCGATCGAAGCACTCGCGAATCCGCCGGCCAAGCTGGTCCTGACGCGCGAAGCCATCGCATGAGTGCAGCGCCAGGAGAAGCCGGCACGAGGCGGATCAGCGCACCGGATATCCGACGCCGCAAGGCGGATGGCAAGATCGTCGTGCTCACGGCATATCACACTTACACGGCTCGCATCGTCGACGACTATTGCGACGTCATACTGGTCGGGGATTCGCTGGGCAACGTCCTGTACGGCTTCGATACCACGCTGCCGGTGACGCTGGAGACGATGATCCTGCATGGCCAGGCCGTGATGCGTGGCTCGAAAAAAGCCCTGGTCGTGGTCGACATGCCCTTCAACACCTACGAGGGCTCGAAAGAGCAGGCATTTGCCTCGGCATCGCGCATCATGCAGGAGACCGGCTGCGGTGCAGTAAAGCTCGAGGGTGGGGTACGGATGGCCGACACCATCGAGTTCCTGTCGGGTCGCGGCATTCCCGTGATGGGGCATATCGGCCTGACGCCGCAGTCCATCCATACGCTGGGCTCGTTTCGCGCGCAGGGGCGCGACGAGGCTGCACAATTGATCCAGGGCGGCAACGGCGCGGGACCCATCGAGGAAGACGGCCGGGCCGTGGCCGAGGCGGGCGCCTTCGCCATGGTGATCGAAGCGGTTGCGGAGCCGCTGGCGCGCCGGATCACTGAAACAAGCTCGATCCCAACGATCGGGATAGGAGCGAGCCCGGCCTGCGATGGCCAGGTGCTGGTTCTCGAGGATATTCTCGGGCTGCTACCGCGCGCGGCAAAATTCGTCCGGCGCTATGGCGAGCTTGGAGAGTCAATGCGGCAGGCCGTCGAGACCTATGCCGCGGATGTACGCGGCGGCGCGTTTCCGGGGCCGGAGCACGTCTACAATCTGAAAATCCACACGTAGGTCGGGATCTCGCGGTTGCCTGCGGTCACGCGCGCTTTTCGGCAAGGAACTGGCCGAACCGGGTGGCCCCCGGACGCGGCTTCAGGGCGATCAGGCGAGAGTCTTCTGCTGCGGCCTTCCGGTGTGCGGCAGCTTCCCGATAGACGGGATCTCGGATAATTTCGACGAAGGCAAGCACGCTGGGATACTCGGCGATGAAGCAGAGATCCCAGTGTTCGGCTTGCGGGCCGATCAGCATCGATTCGAGCTGGCCTTCCCAGATGATCTTCACGCCCAGACGAGCCAGTACCGGTTCACTCACCCGGCCGTAGGTTTGATAGGCTTCGACGCCGCTGGCGATGCGGCCGTCCGGATAGTCGGCGCGTTCGCGCAACCGGATCAAGTTGAGCAAATGCACGGTGCCCTGATGCTGGCTGTCGCGAAGTGCAAAGAACTGTTCTTTAACGAGATCAACATGGCCTGACATTATTCGCCTCGGGAATATCTGGGTTGCAGGTGCGTGACGTTGCCGTCGTTCGATAGCCGTCAGTGTCCGCTGAAATTGGCCGGCCGGCGTTCGAGGAAAGCGTTGATTCCCTCGCGAATGTCTGATGTGTGGACCATCTGCGCAAACTGGTTGGCTTCGACGGCAAGGCCTTCGTCAATGGAGAGGTTGATCCCGCGGGTGACGCTCGCCAGACATGCGCGGACCGCGACCGACGACTTTCCGATGATCGTCGTGGCGAGCTCCCTGGTTCGCTCCAGCAGCCGGGAAGCGGGCACGACTTCGTTGATCAGCCCGATGCGCGCCGCTTCCTCGGCTGAGATCGAGTCGCCGGTCAGTATTAGCTGTAACGCGCGCTTTCTGCCGATGTGGCGCGGAAGACGCTGCGTCCCGCCAAACGGAGGAGGGAAGCCAAGGTTGATCTCGGGTTTGGCAAAGCGGGCATGCTCGCTGGCGATGGCGAGAGGGCAGGCTTCAACGACCTCGCATCCCCCGCCGAAGGCGATGCCATTGACTGCCGCGATGATCGGCTTGGGGAAGTTCTCCACGCGCTTGGTTAAAGCCTGCCCGCGCCCGACGAACTCCCGCATGGCGGTGGTCACGCCGGCCTCGACGCTGGACGAGAAACCTGCGATGTCGGCGCCTGCGCTGAATGCCTTGTCGCCGGCACCGGTCAGGATCACGATGCGAATGGCGTCGTCCCGCTCGATCGTATCGAGGTGCCGCTGGATCCCGTCGATGGTCGCGTAATTCAGCGCGTTGAGTTTGGCCGGCCGGTTAAGCGTGAGGGTGGCGATGTTGCCCTCCACGCCGATCAGCACGGGATGCTCTACGGATGAAGTCATGATCCTGGTTCCTGCCTCTGTTGCATGGTCGGACGTTGCAATCATTCCCGGGATCAAACAAATTGATAATCTTCTCCGGCGCGTGAGAAATCTTCACCTCGGTGGCTTGCGACGAACCGCGTGTGCTACGACATGGTTAGCAGAAGGATAGTGTGATGCGCCCCCGCTTGCCCCCGCTGAATTCGCTGCGCCTGTTCGAGGCGTCGGCCCGGTTGTTGAGCTTCAAGAATGCCGCAGAGGAGCTGCTGCTGACGCCGAGCGCCGTTAGCCACGGCATTCAATCGCTGGAGGATTGGCTCGGCGCGCCGCTCTTCCTTCGCACGACAAAAGGCTTGGTGCTGTCGGAAGCAGGAAATACCTATATCCCGATCGTCCGGCAGGCGCTCGATTTGTTGGCGAGCGGGAGCGCCAAGATCGTTAACAAGCACAGCCTCGGCCAGCTATCGATCAGTGCGGCGCCGACATTCGGGGCCCGATGGTTGCTGCCGCGGCTGCACAAGTTTCGCGAGCTTCACCCGGACATTCACATCATCATCGATACGTCCCATGAACGCGCGGAGTTATCGGATACCGGTGTGGATCTGGCTATTCGCATGGGGCGGGGCAACTGGCAGGGTGTTGTCGCCGACAAGCTGGTTGCCGAGGAGATGGTCCCGGTGTGCGCGCCCTCCGTCTACGACCGCGTGTGCGGTCTTGCCGACATCGAGCAGGCACCGCTGATTCATGTTACGACAGCGAGCGAGGACTGGGCGGTGTGGGCAAGCGAGACCGGCCGCGCGGCGCCTGATGCGGCAAAGGGGCTTCGGTTCGACACCATTCACATGGCGTTTCAGGCCGCCTGCCAGGGCCTTGGCGTGGCGATCGGGCGGAAACCCCTGGTCAATGCCGAACTGGCTTCGGGCAGTCTTGTCGAAGTCTGGGAAACCGTCTTCAGCAATACCTCGTATTGGCTGGTCGGCGCGGAGAGCCGTGCGGACGATCCGCGGATCGTCGCGTTTCGGTCCTGGATCCTGCAGGAAGTCGCAGTGCCCGCGTGATGAATTGGCTTCATTCAGCCGGCAGTATCATTCAATTGTACCGGCGGGATGAAAGGTTAGTCTTGGCTTGTCATGCATCAAATTGAATTCTGGTTCGATTTCGGATCGCCTTACGCCTATTTCGGCGCCCTCCAGATCGAAGAGGTCGCCGAGCGCTATGGGCGGACGGTCCAGTGGCGCCCGTTCATGCTCGGCGCGGTTTTCTCCACAACGGGAATGCGGTTGCTGACCGAGACGCCCTTGCGCGGGGACTATGCGCGCCACGATTGGCAGCGGCTGGCCCGGAAGCTGTCTGCACCGTTCGTCCTGCCGGCTGGCTTTCCCGCACACAGCGCCAACGCAGGGCGCGCGTTCTACTGGCTGCGCGATCATCATCCTGATATCGCCATCCCTTTCGCCAAGGCGATATTTCATTGCTATTTTGGTGAAGGCGCCGATGGTTTCAGCAAAGATGCGGTGCTCAGAACGGCCGCTGAGTGCGGCGCTGATGTCGTCGAGCTCAGACTGGCGCTGGACTCCGACATATTGAAAAAGCAGTTCCGGGCAATCACGGACGAAGCCGTCGGCCGCGGCGTATTTGGTTCGCCATTCTTCTTCGTGGATTCCGAACCGTTCTGGGGGTGGGATCGGATGGCGCTCGTCGACGAGTGGCTGGATCGCGGCGGCTGGTAACGGCCGGTCCCGTGATCCTCTCGCACGTGAGTTCAATTCACGCATACCCCAGTATTACTCATTTGTGCTGACCGGCGGCGGTCTCCTAAATCCGGCCGGCGCGTTTTCCAGCGAAAGCCTCCCCGGAATTGATCCGGGGTGGACACCGGTTCGCGTCAAGAAAACGCGTCAAATCAAGAATCGAGAGTCCGTTCCGATTTTGATCGGAACGGAAGAGGCTCTTATATCACCCGGGAGGCGCCAAATGGCCGTCCATCATTCTGTGAAGCGTGCGCGCTTTCGCGCCCTGCATCAGGAGGGATGTTTTGTTCTTGCAAATCCCTGGGAGGAGTGCGCGAAAGCTCGAAAAACTCGGCTTCCAGGCGCTTGCCACGACGGGCGCGGGCTACGCGTGGTCGTTGGGACGCGAAGACGGTCAATTGTCCCGCGACGAAACGCTGGACCATTTGCGGACGCTTTGCGCGGCAACCGATTTGCCGGTCAATGCGGATTTTGAGACCGGCTACGCCGACAATGCCGAGGGCGTATTTGCAAACGTCCTGATGGCGATCGAAACCGGTGTAGCAGGGCTATCGATCGAAGTCCGCAAGGGCCGGAACCTTCTCGATTTTCCCGTGGCGGTGGAGCGGGTTCGCGCCGCGCGGCGCGCCATCGATCGGTCCGGTGAAGACGTTGTTCTCATCGGAAGGTCGGAGGGGCACTTCATCGGCAAGCCGGATCTTGAAGCCACGATCGGCCGGCTCATTGCGTATTCCGAAGCCGGGGCCGACTGCCTCTATGCTCCCGGCGTGTACGAGTTGCCGGATATCGCCCGCATCGTTGCAGCCGTTCACCCCAAGCCCGTGAATGTCATGATTACGGGCCCCAATCCCGGCGTGGCCGATCTCGGGGCCATCGGCGTTCGCCGGGTGAGTGTCGGCGCCTCGCTGGCCGCTGCCGCCTGGCGAGGTTTTGACGCGGCCGCGCACATGCTGCTCACGGAGGGAAGATTGCCGCCGCGCAGTTGATGCATCCCGAGAAATGGGGATGCGGGCGCAGTTAGTTTTCTTCCGAGATCCTGCAGTTGATCACATCAATCACGTACGTAAGGAACGACAATGGCGAATTACGCCCACATTACAGAGTTGAACGAATCCCTACAGAAGTATTTCGACCTCATGTTCGACTGCGATGTATCGAAGTTCGATCAGGTCTTTCGATCGACCGTCCAACTGCATGGGCTTCGCGACGGCCAGATGGTCGTGTGGTCGGCTGAAACCTACAGAGATATCCTGAAAAAGCGTCCTTCGCCAAAGTCGCTAAACGCGCCCCGCGCGGACGAGGTCATACTTATTGATTTTGCTTCCCCGACCCAGGCGTTGGCCAAGGTGCGGGTCAGGATTGCCAACATGGTTTTCGTTGATTTCCTGACCTGGCACTTCGTTGATCATAAATGGTTGATCACATCGAAGGGCTTTCACGTGGAATCGAATAGTTCAGGGCTGGCGTAATCGCTTCGGCTGGGTCGACAAGTCCTCCCGTGTCCGCGCCACGCTCAGGCCGCGGGGCGGAAATGTCCTGGCGAATGTTTGGTGTCGCGCCGGATCAACCGGCGAAGGGTGGAAGGCTCGGCATATCCAACCTGTCGCGCGATTTCCTCAACCGACACGCGTGTGGTCTCGAGTAAATACCGCGCGGTCTCTAGCCTGATGCGTTGAACGAAATGAATGGGGGAAACGCCGCAGATCCCCGCGATTCGCCGGGCAAACGTGCGCGGCGCCAGTGCGACGGCCGCGGCGAGTTCCTCCATCGTAAAGTCACGCGCGATATTGTCGCGCACCCATTTTTCAGCTTTGGCGATTTTGACGTCCTGGCTTGCCAAATAGTTGATCGCCATAAAGGGCACCTGAGAGCGCCGTTCATCCAGCAAAAGGTAATTGGCGCAGGCGCTGGCCAACTTCGGTCCGGCAAACTTGCCTACGACCGCTAGCATCAGATCCATCTGTGCCATCGCCGCACCACCGGTGGCGATCGGCCAGTCGGCCACCACCATCCGGTCGGTCACCAGTTCGATCTTGGGATAACGGCGCTGAAACGACGGCGCCAGCCACCATGTGGTGGTCGCCCGCCGGCCATCCAGCAATCCCGCTTCCGCCAATAGGAACGTACTCGCGCAGGAAGCGGCGAGCATGGCTCTGGTTTCGAAAGCTTCAACAAGCAGGTCGGCCGCGCGACGACAGGCGGAGCTCTTCAGCTTGCCGTCCAGTTCGTCCGCCGATGCGGTACCGAGACCGGGGACGATCACGAGGTCGGTACCGCGCAGCTTGGCGCCGTTCCGACGCGACCCGCAGCGCATCGTCGTGACGTCGAACGGCAAGGCGCGCTTCATGGCCCCGCTAATCCGGTTGGCGGTCGCCATCACGTCGTGGGTAATGGCCGCACTTGACGCCAGGCAGCCCTCGACCTCAAGAACGGTAATTCTGGCCATGTCAAAAACCACCCGTTTAATGTCGTTTTGGACACTAGCTCGTCGGGCGGGAAATCGCAATGATGTTCGAGCAGAAACGCAGGATGGATCGAAACATGAAATCGCAAACTCACTCTCCGAATTGCTTGTGCGCTCACCGTGGACTACTTTCCGCATTCGGACCCACGGGACTTTCGCTGCCCGCGTCAGGCGCCCCGGCAGGTCAGGATTTGCGGGCGTCGTCACTTCCCGATACGCCGGCGGCCGCCGCCGCGGAGCACTATCTGTACGCGATCTCTTCGCCTGCGATGGTCCGCCATTGCAAACGTTGCTATCTGTTTGGAAAGGCGCTTGCGGAAAAGGCGGGGGCGAAGCCTGATCTGGAGGCGCTCTATGTGGGGTGCCTGTTTCACGATCTGGGCCTGGAGCCGATTTTCGAGGGGCCGGATGATTTTGAAACGATAGGATCTCGCGAGGCTGAGCGTTTTCTGATTGCCAGGGGTCACGATCAGCTCGCGCAGCAGGTTTCCGCGGCCATTGAGCTCCACACTTCGGTCGAAACTGCGAACGATCCGCGGCCGGAAGTCGCCTTCCTGCACATGGGTGCGATGGTGGATGTGACGGGCATGCGTATCGATCAGATCGAGCCGAGGCTTATTCAGCAGGTTGTTGCGGAATATCCGCGCGACGGAACCAAGGCACTTCTCGTCGCGATGCTTAAACACCAGATCGACACCAAGCCGCAATCACGAATTGGCAGGATCGCAACGCAGGTCGATGTTTTGAAATTCGTCGCCAGCGCGCCGTTTCCAAGCTGATCTGTCACATGGGAAGTAACGATGCAGAATAAAAACCAGCGTGTCTGCGTTGTCGGCGCAGGGCCTGCGGGCATCGCGGCGGCCCGCGCGCTCAGGGCTGCCGGGCTCGAGTTTGACGTGTTCGAGACGAACCCGGGTGTCGGCGGCATCTGGAATCCGGGTCACGCCGGATCGCCAATGTATGACAGCGCCCATTTTATTTCGTCGAAGGGAATGTCGACGTCAACGTTTCGCGGGCATCCGTTTCCCGACAGTGTCGCTACCTACCCGAGCCATGCCGACGTGCTCGCCTATCTGGAAGGGGTTGTCGTCAAGGAGGGCCTGCATGCCTCGATCAATCTCTCGATGCCCGTCGAGCACGCCGGGTTGGCGGGTGACGGATGGAAAGTCAAGGCGGGCGGTGTCACGCGGGACTATGCAGCACTCATCTGCGCGTCGGGCTCGCTTTGGGATCCCATCATGCCGGCTGTTGAAGGCCATGATCGATTTGGGGGGATGATCCGCCACAGCGTTTCCTACCGGTCTGCTGATGAAGTTCGCGGCAAGCACGTGGTCGTCGTGGGGGCGGGCAATTCCGCGGTGGACATCGCCTGCGATGCGGCGCGAGGTGCGGCTTCCGTATCGCTGTCGTTACGTCGCGGATACTGGTTCGTACCCAAATTCATCGGGGGCCGGCCCACGGACACCGTGTTTCGCGATCAGCAAGGTCTACCCGACTGGGTGCATCCACCCAGCACCGAGGCGCTGCTTGAGTTGCTGGTGGGACGGCCCGAGTCCTTTGGACTCCCCAAGCCAGATCATGCCCCCTTCTCGTCGCACCCAATCATGAACACCGAGGTGCTTCATCATCTCGGTCACGGCAGGATCAAGGTGAGGCCTTCGATCGATCGCGTCGAACCTGGGGTCGTCGTCTACGATGACGGTCGCCGGGAGCAAGCAAGTGAGATCATTCTCGCCACCGGCTACCGGGCAAGTGTCCCCTATCTGGCGGATGACGTATTGGATTTCCAAGGGGGCAACCGCCCGCATTTTTGGATGCGGCTGTTTCATCCGACCCACCGGAATCTATACGGCCTCGGCTTCCTGGAAACCAACTCTTCCGTGTATGGGCTCTTTGAGCAGGGCGCTGAGTTGATTGCCGCGCACGTTCTCGCCGGTCTTAAGGACAATCCGGCGCGCGATGCCCTCGATGCGGAAATCGAGTCCGGCCGTGAGCCGGACCTCACCGGCGGAACAGCCCGGATCTGCTCGGGACGTCACGTGGGTTATGTGGATAGCCGCACCTATCAACGCGAACTGTCGGCGCTACTCAGCACGCATTTCGCTACCTGATGCCGTACAGCCTCGCCAGCCGGCAATCGCGACTTGGAGCTGTCAAAAAAACCGCGATTAATGTCATGTTTGACGCTGGTTGGTCCGGCACGGAATCGCAATGATTGGCGCAAATGTCGATGCGCCGCCGCCAGGGTGGGGTCGCCAATCCGTGTATTCGGGAGAGGAACTATATCGATGCCAAACCGGTCGATGAAGCAGGACGATCCGCTCGAGGATTTCAAGCGCCGTCTGATTGCGCTCGACGGTATCACCAAGACGGTACACGTGGCGGGCTCAGGACCTGCCGTCATCGTGATGACGGAGATGCCGGGCATCAGTCCGCATGTTGCGCGCTTCACCCGCTGGGTTCGCGACGCCGGATTCACCGTTTACATGCCGTCGCTGTTCGGCCGCGATGGCGCTGTCCCAAGCGCGGAGGAGGGCGCTGCTGTTTTTCAACGCGCCTGTGTCAGCGTCGAGTTCCGAGCCCTGGCCGCCAACGAATCCAGCCCGGTCACAAAATGGCTGCGGTCGCTGGCGCGATTTGCGCACGAAGAGTGCGGCGGTCCCGGCGTCGGCGCCATCGGGATGTGCTTTACGGGAAATTTCGCGCTGACGATGATGCTGGAGCCGTCGATGCTGGCGCCGGTGCTCTCGCAACCGTCGCTGCCGCTAAACAATCCGGCCGGTATCGAGATCGCGCCTGACGAGGTCAAGGCGGTTCGCGAGCGCCTGGAGCGGGAAGACTTGACCGTGCTCGCGTACCGCTTCGAAGGCGACAAGTTCTGCATGGCCCAGCGCTTCGCGGCCTATACGGATGCGCTCGGCGATCGCTTCATCGGCCGGGTGCTTCCCGACAGCGCGGCGAACACTGATCTTGCGCCATTCTTCGAGCGCCATGTCACGACCCCCCATAGTGTCGTGACCGCCCACCTGATCGACGAAGCCGGTCAGCCGACGATCGCGGCCCGAGACGAGATCCTGGCATTCTTCAAGCTGAGGCTCGCTGCCGGATGCCCCTGAGCAGCAGGGTACGCGGCCGCTGCAGCGAACCCGCTTCGCCGCCTACTCCTCGATGGCGCCGCCGATCTCCCGCAGATGCTGTCGAAAGCTGTGCTTGGGATCGCGCCCTCGCCGCGCCAGATAATCCCGGAAGCGCAATTGATCGCGCAGGCTGTGGCCATTCGCCATTCTTCGCGCCTGGTCCCGCTCCACGTCGCGAATGGCAGCCGCGGCCGCGATAATTGCGGAAGCGTGTTCCTGCGGCAGGAACACGCCCCCGTCTTCGTCGGCAACGACGAGATCCCCCGATGTCACAATATGCGGTCCGACTTGTGCGGCGTCGAAGACATCGGCCGGTCTGGGGTCGAGACGCTGCGGGCCGGCGGAGGTGACGCCGAGACTGAACAGCGGAAGCGCAATCTCGGATACTTCCACGCTGTCACGATGGAGCCCCCAGATCACGATTCCGCCGAGACCAGCCCCCTTCGCCTCGCGCACCACGAGATCGCCGATACAGGATTCGTCGAACCGGCCGTCATTGTCGACGACGAGAATATCTCCTTTGCTCGCCTGCTCGATCGCCTCCAGAAACACGTCGACGCTTCCCACATGCCGCACCGGTCGGGCCCGTCCACTGAGCTTCATGCCGGTGACCGCCGGGCACATCGTATGTGGCGCACAGCGCAGGGGTACGCGGACGCGCAAGCATGCATCCGCAAGATGCGCGGTGGCCAATTCGCCGAGCTGAACGGCGTTGTCTGTCTGCGTCAAGGCAAGTCTCCGTTGGTTGATGCGCTTGCGGCGAAGCAGGTCGATAGATCGGTGTTGCCGGAATAGCCGCGGACCGGTCGTTGAGATTGCAAAACTATGGCTGTGCGCGGTCGGCGCGGCAAAAGAGAAGAATTTGACGGCGGATGAAGCGTGTTCACTTGCAGTTTGGCGGTTGAAAATTCTAACTGCTTGTCAGCCGCCGACGGCGATCGTCGTCACCGGCACTGCCTTCGTCACACGTCAAAGGAGAAATGACTTGTCAAAAGCCTATTGGGTCGTGCGTGTTTCTGTTCGGGATGAGCAAGGATATCCCGAGTACATTGCAGCGGTTGGTGCTCCGCTCAGGAAGTTTGACGCGAAGTTCATCGTGCGCGGAGGAACGTTCACGACGATGGAGGGTACCGCCCGCGAACGAAACGTCGTGATCGAATTTAGGGATCGCGCCACAGCGATTGCCTGTTACGAGAGTCCCGAATACCAGAGCGCGAAGGCCATTCGTCAGAAGTATGCGGATGCTGATTTCATCATTATCGACGGCATTGCCGACTGAGACGGTGGCATCGCCAGGAAAGAGGCTAACTGATGATCGTTACGGTATTTCGCACCCGGTTGAATCCCGGCGTGGACGACGAATATGGCCCGACGGCAGCGCGCATGAGCGAGCTGGCGCAGGCGGTGCCCGGCTATATCTCGCACAAGGGTTTCGTCGCCGATGATGGAGAACGGGTGACGATCGTGGAGTTTGAATCCGAGGAGGCGTTGCACAAATGGCGGATTGATCCCGAACATCGCGCGGCCAAGAAGCGTGGCTTCGACAGCTTCTATAGCGAATTCAAATACCAGATCTGCAGCGTCATTCGGGATCGGGTCTGGGTGGCCAAGGCTGCAAGCGCGACGGATTGATCGCGCGTTGAGATGGGTCGTCACCATGGTCGCGAGGCGTCTTCGGAAACCCCGCGACCTCTTACGTCGTGATGCACCTTTCGAAACGTCGACGGCGACAGGCCAAATTTGCGTTCGAACGCAAGGCTGAGCCGGGTTGCCGATCCCATGCCGCTTCGGGTCGCGATTACCTTGAGGGAGAGGTTCGTTGCAAGCAGCGTGCGCGCTCGCTCCAGCCTTGCATTCTGGACGAATTGAGCGGGGGTCTGACCCGTGGCGGCGACGAATCGTCGATAGAACGTTCGTTCGGACAGCCCGCACCGGCTTGCGAGCGACGCAGCCACGATCGGCTCGGCGATGTGGCCTTCAAGCCAGGTGATGAGTTCCGCGAATGGAGAGCCTGCCTTGATCTGGGCATTCAACATTTCGCTGAATTGGGACTGATGACCGGGCCGACGCGCATACAGCACCATGAACTGTGCGACCTTGTCGGCGACCGAGCGGCCGACGTCCTGTTCGACCATCGCGAGCGCCATGTCGATGCCGGTCGACACGCCCGCCGACGTCCAGGCTTTTCCACTCACGACGAACAGCGAGTCTCGGTCCACAGACAGGCCCGGAAATTGTGTCGCCAGTTCGTCGCAATTGGCCCAATGCGTTGCGACACACAGGTCGTCCAATTCACCGAGCGCCGCAAGAATATAGGTGCCGGAACAGATCGACCCGAAGCGCGAGACGCCATCGATACAGCGCTTGAGCCACCGGCGTGTCGCCGGCCTCGCGATACAGCCGCGCATGGCGGCTTTCCCGCCGCCCGCGACCAGGATGGTATCGATTGTCCTGGCGACAACGGCCTTTGGCGCAAGCGTCGCAATCGACACGCCGCAAGAGGTGGCGATTAGGCCGCCATGCGGAGAAACCACTTTCACGTCATAGAACGCGCG
>JACDAG010000873.1 GCA_013695565.1 Bradyrhizobium sp. | reverse complement strand
GCCCATACCATCGACGAACAGCCGGCGGCGAAGATTCTGGCGACCGAGGCGGCCCCGCTCACCAAACTCATGCTGCAAAAGGCGACCGCGATCATCGATGAGGAAGGTGGCATCACGTCGACCGACGCGCGCAAGAGCCTGTTGATCGGCTTTGCCGATATGCGCGGCACCATGGCGATGGCGATCGGTGCGATCCGCGCCTATCTCTTGACCGCGGACATCGCCTTCAAGAAGGAATTCGAGGAGCTCTGGGCGGTCAACCAGAAAAAGTTCGAGGCGCTCGCGAAGCGCCGCGCGGAAATGACCGGCGAGCAGCAGAAGGCATTCGATGCGCTGGTCGATGCGCGCGCCAAATTCGCACCGATGCCGCAGAAGATGTTCGAGATCCGCGCCTCCGATCGCTGGAACATGGCGCAGTGGTTCCTGACCAACGAAGCCGCGCCCCGCGCCAACAAGCTGCTCGATATTTTCGTCGGCGCAAAGGACGCCACCGGATCGCGTTCGGGTGGAATGGTGACACGGCAGCAAGATAATCTGAAAAAGGACGGCGCCGCGGTTCTCGCTGAAACGAGTTTCCTGATGACGCTGCTCTGGGTGCTGCTGGGTGTGGGCATCGGGGTTGCCGCGACGGTGGTTTACTTGACCAACCGTTCGATCGTGCCGCCGATCCTCAAGATGGTCGGCGCGATGGGCCAGCTCGCGGGCGGCGATCACTCGGTTGCCATCCCGGCGACCGACAAGAAGGATGAAATCGGCTTGATGGCGCGCGCGGTCCTGATCTTCAAGGAGAACATGATCAAGGCCAAGGAACTTGCCGAGAAGGAGGCCGAGGCCATCAGTGCTCGTGTGGCGCGGGCGGCGCGGGTCAGCGAACTGACGCAGACCTTCGATGCCAACATATCGACGGTGCTGCGGTCGGTGGCATCAGCCTCGACCGAATTGCAGGCGACGGCGTCATCGATGACGGCGACGGCGGAAGAGACCAGCAACCAGGCGACCGCGGTCGCGGCTGCGACCGAGGAAGCTTCCACGAACGTCCAGACCGTGGCCGCTGCGTCGGAGGAATTGGCGAGCTCTGTCACCGAGATCAGCCGTCAGGTCGCACAGTCCGCGGCGATCGCCCAAAAGGCCGTCGGCGAGGCCGACCGTACCAATACGACCGTGCAGGGCCTGTTCAAGGACGCCGCCAGCATCGGCGACGTCGTCAAGCTGATCAGCGAAATCGCCAGCCAGACCAATTTGCTCGCGCTCAATGCCACGATCGAGGCGGCGCGCGCCGGTGAGGCCGGCCGCGGCTTCGCGGTGGTGGCGTCGGAGGTCAAGAGCCTGGCCGAGCAAACGGCCAAGGCGACCGACCAGATTGGCGCGCAGGTTTCGTCGATCCAGAATTCATCGAGTGAAGCGGTGACCGCGATCAGGGGGATTACGGCCACGATCAATGAAATGAGCGAGATTGCGTCCGCGATTGCCGGCGCCGTCGAAGAACAGGGTTCGGCGACGCAGGAGATTGCCCGCAACGTGCAGCAGGCAGCACTCGGCACCGGCGAAATCTCGGCGAACGTTGCCGGGGTTCAGCAGGCCGCCGGCGACACCGGTGCGGCCGCCCATCAGGTGCTGCAGGCGTCCAGTGAGTTGTCGCAGCAGTCCGAGACGATGCGGAGCCACGTCGAGACTTTCCTCAGTGACATCAAGGCGGCCTGATCGCGTATTTGGTTTGCGCAGATTTTGCGGGCTTCCGTGCCCCGGACGCAGTGCAGCGCGCTAGCGGTGCGCTGCTGAGCCGGGGCCCATTTCTCCGCGTGGGTCCCGGCTCTGCGGAGCAGCGTTACACGCTGCGCCGCGTCCGGGACACGGCAAGCGCTACTTCCGCACGCAGATCACACGCACCACCGATGCCTTGGCGTCCGGCGACCCGCTGGCGCCATTGACGCCGTGGGTTTTAAGGAAATCGCGCACGGTATCCGAGGTCACCAGCACCGCCTGTGCGGCGGCGTTCGCCGGACCAGCGACGACCACCGGCTTCAACAGCGCAATGCCGGCGAACTTGCCGTCGCCGTCGAGCGCGACCGAGCCGGAGAAACCCGGCGTTGGCGGCGGCGATAGTGCGACGTCGCTGCTGCCGCCGAGTTGTGCGACCGAGGCCTTGACGCTGCTCACCGCGCCGGCGCCACCCTGGTTCTGCGGATCGGCAATGCCGGTGAGGTCGAGTGCGGTTTTCGAGGCCGCATTGGCGAGACTGAGCGGCTTCAAGCCGCGCGCGCCATAGATGCGCAGCAGCGCGAGGTCATGCTCCTTGTCCTCGGCGATGCGATCGGCATTGCCAAAGCCCGCGATCGTAACCGCCATACAGCCGTCAGTAATCTGGCGGTCGGTGATAACAGCGCCGTCATCACTGACGACTACACCGGTGCCATATTCCACGGTCTTGCGTGGCGGCGGTCCCGCAGCCTGCGCGCCGGTCGGAAATGCGTTGAACGCGCTCGACATCGCAATCACCACCGGCTCGACGGTGTTCTCGGTGGCCTGATCGTAGAGGATGGTGAGGATGCGGACTTCGTCGCCCTTGAACGTGCCGCGTAGATAGAACTTCTTCAGGCCCTGCAAGCCCGACAGCACAAAGAAGTCCGGCTTCACCACCGTGTAATCGATCTTGCGCTGGGCTTCCTTCTTTTCCCGCTCGGCGAGCTTCGCACTGGTCGGGTTGGCTTCCTTGCGCCGCGCCAGCTGGATCTGCACCGTTCCGGTCGGCGAGGCCCAAGTGGCGCCGCTGGCGTCGAGGCTTCGTTGCTGCACCAGCTTTGTCGGAATGCCGAGCCGCGCACCGTTGTTGGGATCGGTGACGATCTTCCAGCCGACAGTTTCCTGCCGCTTCTTGGCGGTGTCGGCGAGGATGCCGCGCTCCTGCGGATTGAGCACGCCGGTCTCCTTTCCGCCGCGGCTCTTCTGGAATTCCTTGATCGCCTTGACCATGCGCTCGCTGACGTCACCGGTGATGGCGCCGTTGGCGTCGCTGGATTGCTGCGGCGCCAGTTTGGTCGGGATGCCGAGCCGGGCCCCGGTGCCGGGATCGGTGACGATCTTCCAGCCCGCATTGTCCTGCCGCTTTTTCGCGGTCTCCGCCAGCACGCCGCGCTCCTGCGGATTGAGCACGC
>JACDAG010000866.1 GCA_013695565.1 Bradyrhizobium sp. | reverse complement strand
AGACTGGGCTCGTGGAAGCCTGCCGCCGCCGCTTTCGGCCCGACACAGACGACATTGCGCAACGCGCGCGCGACCTCCGCGCTTGGGAACAGCGTCGTTAGCGACGGCAACACGATGCCGTAGACGGCAATCGACAGACACATCGCGGCAATCACCGCATTCAACAGCGAGCGCTCTGCGCGGCTTTCCTCGAACAGCCACCAGGCGATCAGGCCGAAAATCATCGCCGCCGCCAGCACCGGCCATGCCGGGAACGCCGGTTGGTGCGTCAACTTGATCGCGGCGACGATGGCAATCACGGCGGTGATCGCGGGGATCGCAAACCACCAGGCCGCACCGCGCACCAGCCAGGAGCGCGACAACACGCGGCGCTCCAGTGCGCCGACCGTCAGGATGGCAATCGCCGGATAGAGCGGCATCACGTAATGCGGAAGCTTGGTCAGTACCAGTTCGAAGACGATCCAGGACGGGATCAGCCACGCCAGCAGAAATTGCGCGCCGGGCTCGCGCCGGGCCCGCCACACCGCGGGTGCCGCCATCCCCGCCAGCGGCGCACCGGGCCAGAACGTCACCCAGAACAGCAGCAGATACAGGCCCGGCGGCGCGCCATGGGACTCCTGGGCGCCGAGCTTGCTCAGCATGTCGCCGCCGAGCGAATTGGCGAAGAACGCGTCGCCCGCGCGCCAGAAAATCGCGACGAACCACGGCAGCACCAGAACCAGCATCCACATCAGGCCCCAGACCGGGCGCAGGCGCCACAGCCAGACCGCCGAACGGTCGAGGATCGCCAGCACCAGGATCGTCAACCCGACGAACATCAGGATCAGCGGGCCTTTGAGCAAGATGCCGCCGGCCAGCGCGGTCCAGAAGATCGCGGGCGACGACCAGGGCGGGCGGGCCGGATCCTCGCCGCGCTGCCAGGACAGATAGATCCGCGCCATCGCCCCCATCGCGGCGATGACGGTCAGCAGCAGCATCGCGTCGGTCTTGGCGAGCCGCGCTTCGGCACCGAGCAGGACGCAACTGCCCATCAGGAGCGCCGACAGCGCCGCACCTCGCCGGGTCACGAAGGCGAGCGCCGTCCAGTAGGTCAGCAGCACCGCGCCGATGGCCCCGATCAGGGACGGGACGCGGTAGAGCCAGATGCGCAGCTGCGCCCGTGGCACCCCGAGCGACGAGGCGGTCTCGACCACGACGGCCTGCAGCCAGTAGATGCCGACCGGCTTCTTGTAGCGGACGTCGTCCTGAAAGCGGATGTCGACGAATTCGCCGCTTTCGACCATCTGCTTGGTCGCCTGGGCAAACCGCGCCTCATCGCGGTCGATGGCCGGAATCGTAAAGAAACCGGGCACGAAAAGCACGATGCAGCACAGCGCCAGGACGATGATTGCGCGGAAATGGCTTGCCGTGCCGAAGTCAAACGCGGCGAGCAACCTGCGGCTGGAATTCGCAGGTTTCACAGACTGTTGGCCTGCTCCAAATCGCCGGGGTTGCACGGTTTCAACCATCTTGTTCGCATACGATGAAACCGCACTGCAAACAACACCACAGTTCCAGCTTATTCCGCGGCGTCCCCGGCCCGTTAATCCGTCAAATTGACCGGATCACTGCACCCGGATCACGACGGTATCTGCAGCCCCCGTCGCGTCGATGACCGTGAGGCGCGCAAAGCCCGGTCCGGGCGGATCGACCAGGCGCTGACGCCGGCTGTCGATCTCGCCGACCGAAATACCGTTCACCAGCATGGTGAGCGGCAGCACGCCGCCGGCGACCTTGACCGGCAGCGCCGAGAACTGTCCGTTGTTCGAACGATCGACGTCGATCCGCGAACCGTTCAGCGGGAACTGAATGCGTGGCGCCTGATCGCTGCCGGTCCGAACCAGTTCGCCGACGGGACGGAACCGCCGCAGCGGTACCGGAAGCTTGGCATTGCTCGCGATCAACGCGCCCTTGGGTGGCTTCGGCAGCGCGGCCGGAATCTTTCCGGTGCGGGCGAAGGCGTCGAACAGGATGGGCGCGGCGGCGGTGCGGCCGACCAGCCCGGCGACAGGCGCGCCATCGGGGCGCCCAACCCATACGCCGATGGTGATGCGGCCATCGAATCCGACCGACCAGGCGTCGCGATAGCCGTAGCTGGTGCCGGTCTTGAACGCGATCCGGTTGTGCACGCCGTTTTCCGGCGGCGGGGTGCCGACCAGGACGTTGCCGACCTGCCAGGCCGCGGCCTGATCCATCAGCCGCATCGGATCGCGCTCGTCCTTGGGCGTCATGATCTCGCGCAGCGGCTTGGTGATGCCGAGCCGCGCCAGCCCCGCATAGAGCTGCGCCAGATCCTGCAAGGTGACGCCGACGCCGCCGAGGCCCATCGCAAGGCCCGGCGCTTCATCCTTCGGCAGCACCAGATTGCCGCCGGCCTGTTTGAGGCGCGACGACAGCCGGCTGGCGCCGACGCGGTCGAGCAGCGCGATCGCCGGCACGTTCAGCGATAGTTGCAGCGCCTTGCGCACCGGCACCGTGCCCTGGAACGTCATGTCGAAATTTTCCGGCGCATAGGAGCCGAAGCGGATCGGACGATCGTCGATCAAGCTTTCTGGATGCACAAAACCATCTTCGAAGGCGAGACCGTAGATGAAGGGCTTTAGCGTCGATCCCGGCGAACGAACCGCGCGGGTCATGTCGACCTGCCCGGCGCGCCGCTCGTCGAAATAATCGGACGAGCCGACCCGCGCCAGCACGTCGCCGCTTTCATTGTCGACCGCGATCATCGCGACGGAAATATTCGGCCCCTGCGCGATCGCGCGGTCGCGCGCCAAAGCTTCAAGAGTCTTCTGCAGGCTTGCATCCAGCGTCAGCTTGATGACCGGCGTATCCTTCACGGTCGCCATCGACTGATCGGAGGAATGCGGCGCCAGAATCGGCATTGGCTTCCGCAGCCGTGGCACGGTCACGGCTTTGGCCTGAAACGCATCCTCCCGGGATACGCGATGCTCATCGACCATGCGCTCGAGCACGCGATCTCGGGCGGCACGCGCGACGTCGGGATGGCGGTCGAGGCGTCGCATCTCCGGCGATTGCGGCAGCGCCACCAGCAGTGCCGATTCCGCCAGCGACAGCCGCTTCGGCTCCTTGCCGAAATAAGCGATTGATGCAGCGCGGACGCCCTCGAGATTGCCGCCGAACGGCGCCAGCGCCAGATAGAGATCGAGGATCTGATCCTTGCTTAAGTGCCGCTCGATCTGGATCGCGCGCACCATCTGGCGCAGCTTTGCGTAAACCGAGCGCTCCCGCCGCGGCTCCATCAGCCGCGCCAATTGCATCGTGATGGTCGAACCGCCGGACACGATATGCCCGCGCGTCATCAGTTGAAGCGCGGCGCGGCCGAGCGCCAGCGGATCGACCCCGCGATGCGAGTGGAAGCGGCGATCTTCATACGCGAGTAACAGATTGAGGTACCCAGGGTCGACGCCGGTTTTGGCGTCAACCGGCAGCCGCCAGCGGCCGTCGGCCATTGCATAGGCACGCAGCAATTTGCCGTTGCGGTCGACGATCGAGGTCGAGACCTTGTGCGCCTGTTCCAGCGGCAGCGGGCCGAGCGAAGCGACCCAGCCTGCGAAGACGCCGGCCACAACCAGACTGGCGACGGCGGAAATTCCCGCCGCCTGCTTGATCCGCCGCCAACGCCCCTTGCGAGGTGCCGCCGGCGCTATGGCCCCCGTCTCACTCATTTGGCCGGACGCACCTCGACAGTACCGGTGCCGGAGCGGCCATAGCGCGAGGGATTGTACATGTCCTCGACATAGGCCTGCGGCAGCACGTATCTGCCTGGGGATACCGCGCGCACGACATACGCGACGGTGAACACCGCCGTGTCGTCGCTGGCGCGATCGATGGCCGCGGTGAAGCGGTCATCGCGGAACTCGGTATTTTCAGGCTCCTCGCCATCCTCGATCCAGTCGAGCGTGCCGCTGTCACCGGACGAGACCAGCTTTGGATTGTCGATCTCGAGGCCGGCCGGCAGATAATCGGACACCATGATGTGCCCATATTCCGGCTTGGCCTCGGTGATCTTCAATACCACCGCAAAGCGATCGTTCTGCTTGGCCCTGGAGATATCGGCGGGCTTGCCGTCGAGCGTGAAGTAATTGCGCTCGATCTTGAAGCCGTTCGAGGCCGCGGGCTCCGGCGTGATCGGCGAACCCGAGACCGAGACCACCGCCTGCACCGGTGCATCGCCGGTGTTGGTGATCTTGACCGGTTTGCCCGCCATCTGCTCCGCCTTGTAGCTGCGATAGGCCGCCGTCTTGATGGGCGAACCATCGATGTCGAGCGCCATCGTTTCCTTTGACAGCGCGCGCGAGGCCAAGACCAGCCAGGCGTTTTCCTGGGTCGAGGTGTAGGGCGTCAGTCCCCTCGCCACTTCGACCCGTTGCACCGCCTGCGTCAGCGTTGCCCGCGGGGCATTGCCTTCGCTGGCGAGCGAAACAAGTGCCGCGGCATCGCGCAGCGCGCTGCCATAGTCGACCCGGCCGAACTCAAGCACGGGCTTCGGCGTCAAGGCATCCAGCGCGGCGCCATAGACGCGCTCCGCCCTTGCCTTGTCGCCAACCAAAGCCAGCGCCGCCGCCAACTGCGATTTTGCAATCGGCGTCGCGAGATTGCCGAGCTTGGTGTCGGCGAGATAGCGCAGGTCGCCGATCGGCGCGGCGCCGTTGCGGGCCAGCACGTAGAGGCCGTAGGCCAGATCGCGGCCGCCGTCCTTTTCCGGCTCGTTGGCGTTGACCACGGAGTTACGGATGCGATCGAGCGCGTTCTTGAACAGGACATCCGGCACTGCAAATCCCTTTTCACGGGCACGGGTCAGGAAATCCACCACATAAGCATCGAGCCAGGCGTCATCGCCGCCCGCCGACCACAGGCCGAATGAGCCATTCGAGCCCTGTCGCGCCAGCAGCCGTTCGATCGCGTCCCGGATGCGCTGGTCGACGGCGGTGTCCATCGCCAGATGTGCACCGGCCGCGAGGTCGTTGACGTAAAGCAGCGGCATCGCACGGCTGGTGATCTGTTCGGAACAGCCGTGGGGATAACGATCCAGCGCCTTGAGGATGGTCGCCGCATCGAGCGCCGTCGACAAGCTGACGGAGAGCGACACGCTGCCCGTTCCCGACACCAGGTCGGCGAACATGTCGGACGTCAGCGTCAGGCTTTCGCCCTTGGCAAGGGTCCGGATCGAGCGGCGCGCCAGGATCTGCGTCGCTGCCTTGACGTCGAGCGCGTAATGCCGCGCCAGCGCCAGACCGTTGGGCCCCTTGATGTCGACGTCGAAATTGGCGGTTCCGGCGCCGCCGGCGTCGATCGCCAGCGACATCGAGGTGCGCTGCTTGGCGGCGAGCTTGACCGTCGTCGCTGGATTGCCGGTGACCTTTACCGGTCCCGTCGTCTTGACGCTGATGGTGTAGTCGCCGGCAGCACCTTCGACGTTGTCGAGATCAAAGCTCATGGTGCCGCGATCACCATTGAGCAGGAAGCGCGGCAGCGTTGCCGTCAGCACCACCGGATCGCGCACGGTGACGTCGATATTGGCGCGGCCGACCTTGGTCGAACTCCACGCCACCGCCATCACCCGCGCGGTGCCGGCGAACTCCGGAATGTCAAAACTGATCTCGGCGGACCCGTCAGGGCCGACCGTGACGATGCCGGAATAGAGCGCCAGTGGTTTTTGTGTGGGCGGACTGCCCTGCAGCTCGGCACCTGCGGAATCGCCGCCGGTCTTGAGCTGGCCGCGCGTGCCCTGCATGCCGTCGATCAACTGCCCGTAGAGGTCGCGGATTTCCGACGTCAGGCGGCGCTGGCCGAGATAGTAATCATCCGGCGCCGGCGGCTTGTAATTGGTCAGGTTGAGGATGCCGACATCGACCGCGGCGACCACGATCTTGGCGTCTTCGCCGGGGTTGAGCCCGCCGAGCTTGACCGGAATTTTGAGTGCCGTTCCCGGCCGGACCAACGGCGGCGGCGACAGAGCGACCTGCAGCGCGCGGGTCTTCTTGTCGATGCCGAACCACTTCAGGCCAATCGCCCGTCCGGGCATCCGCAAGGCTGCCGCGTCGAGCGGACGCCGCAAGGTCGCCAGCACATAGGCGCCGGTGCCCCAATCCTTGCCGACGGTCAGCTTGACCTGCTGGGTGCCTTCCTTGACGTCCACGGTCTGGGCGGTCAGCAGGCGGTCACCAAGCACGTTGATGGTGAGCTTGCCGGCAGAACGGGCGTTGACCGAGACGACCATGGTGTCGCCGGAGGCGTATTCCGGCTTGTCGATCGAGGTTTCCAAAAGGTCCGGGGTGTCGGCACTCCCATCGGAATACCAGCCGACGTCGAACTGGACCGACGTGACCGGCCCGTCCGCCTCCGTCGATTTGACGTCGAGGCGATAGCGGCCCGGCTGCGGCGCCAGCGATACCCGCGCCGCCTTGTCTGATGTCAGCGTCAGGTCGCCGTCGGCGACGCGTGCGGTCGATTTGACCGGCTCATATTCCCACGACGAGTTCTGTCGATACCATTGGTAGCGGGATTCCATCTTCAGGAGTTCGTAGCGCAGGCCGTCGCGCGGCAACTGCTTGCCGTCGGGCGCGACGAACACCACGTCGAATTCGGCCTTGTCGCCCTCCGCGACGCTCTTGTCGCCGAACAGCGGCTTGATGCCGATCAGGGGCGAGGCAGGCGCCACCGGCAGCACCAGCTTGCGCTCGACGGCGCGGCCACCAGCCTCCGCCATGCGGACGAATATCTGGGCTTCCTGCGGGCGGGTTGAAGTTGGCGCCTTGGCCAGCGAGACCGGGAAGGTCGCGACGCCATTTGCGTCGGCCTCGGGCAGGTTCTCGATCGGGGTACGCTCGTTGCTGGCGGTCTCCTCGTCAG
>JACDAG010000839.1 GCA_013695565.1 Bradyrhizobium sp. | reverse complement strand
ATGGCAAGATGGTGCAGAACGTCGTCCTCGCCTTTCTCTTCAACGGTGGCGGTATTCCGCTCGCCGCCACCGGCCTCATTCACCCGGTCTGGGCGATGGTGGCGATGACAGTGAGCGTCACGGCGATCTTCATCAACTCGCTGCGGGGAATCGAGCTCGGCGTTGTTTTGCTCCTTGCGTTTGCTCTTGGCCGCGCCATCCCGCTTGCCATCGGAGCTCTCGCCGTGGGCTGGCTTGAAAACCTAAGCAGCCTCTCGCGATACCGGCGCGATATTCGCACCCAGATATTCGACAACCTGACACGGCAATTGTCCACCAAAACCCGAGGCCGCTGATGCCAACTTTCGACCTGCGTCGGCGTATTTTTGCGGAGATGCTCGGTACCGCGCTTTTGGTGGCCACCGTAGTGGGCTCCGGCATCATGGCGGAGACTCTGACAAAGGATGTCGCACTCGCCTTGTTGGGAAATACCCTTCCCACGGGTGCGATCCTTGTCGTTCTCATCACCATTCTTGGACCGATTTCCGGTGCCCACTTTAATCCGGCCGTCTCCCTTGTATTTGCATTGCGCGGGGAGCTGACCGCGCGGGATACGATCCTTTACATCGGCGCGCAGATCGTTGGCGGCATTCTCGGGACTGTCATTGCGCATGCCATGTTTGCCCTCCCCTTGCTGGATGCCTCGATCAAGGCTCGGACCGGCGGCGCGCAATGGTTTGCGGAAGCCGTTGCGGCTTTTGGCCTGGTCGCGACCATTCTTGCCGGCATTCGGTTTCAGCGGACTGCGGTTCCCTGGCTGGTCGGCCTCTACATCACGGCCGCCTACTGGTTCACCGCCTCGACATCGTTCGCCAATCCAGCCGTCGCGATTGCGCGTTCGTTCACCAATACGTTCTCGGGCATTCGCCCCATCGACCTTCCGGGCTTCATCGTCGCCGAACTCTGCGGCGCTGTCATCGGAATGCTGGTAATGACGTGGTTACTGCGGGCAACCCCAGACGCGACGTCGCTTGATGCCGAGGCCAAGTTGTGAGCGTGACCATCTACCACAACCCCGATTGCGGAACCTCGCGGAACACACTGGCGATGATCCGGCAGAGCGGAACGGAGCCGGAGATCATCGAATATCTCAGGCATCCGCCGTCCCGGCAACGGCTCAAGGAATTGATCGCGGCGATGGGAATTTCGACCCGGCAATTGCCTCGCGAGAAAGGCACGCCTTATGCCGAGCTTGGGCTCGGCGATCCGAAATGGACCGACGATCAATTGCTCGATTTCATGATGGCGCACCCTATCCTCATCAACCGCCCGATCGCAGTGACGCCAAAGGGCGTCAGACTATGCCGCCCTTCGGAGACCGTCCTTGCCGTGTTGCCGAACACGCATATTGGGCGGTTCGTCAAGGAAGACGGTGAGGTCGTTCAAACGTAGTTGGCGAGCGAAACTTCAGTCGAGACGGCCTAGACGCTCGAACAATTTTTGCTAAGATATTACTACCCCATCGCCTGCCGTAAGCAGGCTTTGCAGCACACCGGCGCGACGGTTCACGGGCATTCTCCACTTGCTTCGCGAGCCGTGCCATGCCCGAAATCCACACCCTCTATCTTGCCGCCTGCATGTTCGCTGGCGCGGCGCTTTATACTTCTGTAGGCCATGCCGGGGCCTCGGCTTACATCGCCCTGATGGCGCTCTTTGGCCTCGCGCCAGCCGTTATGCGACCAACGGCTTTGGCGCTAAATATCCTGGTTGCGGGTTTAACCTCGTTTCGGTACTGCGCGCCGGGCTATTTCGCTGGCGCACGCTATGGCCGTTCCTTATTGGTGCCGCGCCGTTCGCTGTGATCGGGGGCGCAGTGCAGTTACCAGGGCAGTTCTACCGGCCCCTTGTCGGTGTGATTCTAATTATCGCTGGCATTCGATTTCTTTGGCCCAGCGAGTTGACGACCAATCAGCAGCCTCGCGATCCGCCGGTCGCAGCTGGCGTCGCCTTCGGCGCCCTGATCGGGTTGTTGTCGGGGCTCACCGGCACCGGCGGCGGTATCTTCCTGTCGCCGATCCTCTTGTTTGCAGGATGGTCCGACACCCGCAGAGCGTCGGGTGTCGCGGCGGTGTTCATCCTCTGCAATTCTGTGGCGGGGTTCTCGGCAACGTTGCTATCGTCAAGTCCCTGCCGGCGGACCTGCCGATCTATGCCGCTGCGGTCGTAGCCGGTGCGATCATCGGAACCACGTTTGGATCAAGTTCGGAGTGCCGGTGATCCTGAAAGCACTTGGTGCCGTGCTCATCATCGCGGGCTGCAAGCTGATCGGCGTTTACTAATTCGGCAGAGCGCGCTCGTTAGATTGGATTTTACTGGATTCATAAGCCAAACCGAGACTTGAACGGATAGAAACCAATCGCATAGCCTGCGTCGAGATCACCAACATCGGCAGGAATACACGCGAGCCCATCGGCGAGGATAAGAGGCCGCAACCGCGCCGACCCGCCGCGTCCCAGCTTTTCAACGAGCGGTACGCCATCGGGATGATGGCCGGTGACTGCTACCGGGACGAATTCCGCCCGGCCCGGGCGGTGGCTAAACACGCTGACAGCGCGCGCGGCAACAGCGGTCAGCCGGGACGGCGCCAAACCGGCCAACGCCTCCAGCATCGGGCGCGCAAACATGAGGGCTCCTACCATCGCGGCGACTGGATTGCCGGGAAGCGCGAGCACTGCGGTAGCGCCGATGCGTCCTGCGGCAAGGGGTTTCCCCGGCTTCAACGCCAGTGCCATCGCTGCACATTCTCCACCCGCGTCCCTGATCGCTGGGACAACATGATCTGCGTCGCTGCCCGACACACCGCCAGAACAGATAATGAGATCGTAAGAAGCAGCGGCGCTGGCGAAAGCGCGCGCCAGTTCGCCCCGGTCGTCACGATGTCGTCCAAGATAGTCAACCTGCGTCGCGGCCGAAGACACCAGGCTCGTGAGCATCGGTCCGTTCGCATCGTTGAGCTGATGGTTTCCCAGAGAGGTTCCAGCAGCGACTAACTCATCGCCGGTCGACATCACGGCTATGCGCAGGCGGCGCCGGACGGTAAGCCGGTCAGTGCCGGCAGCGGCAAGTATGGCGATATGACGGGCGTCGAGCACCGTGGCAGCGCCGACAATCTCTGAGCCTTCTTCGACATCCTCGCCACGGCGGCGAATATTCATGCCCGGCTCGATCGCGGAGTCGATGATGACGATTGCACGATCAAACCGCACCTTCTCTTCCATCACGACGGCCCGCACTCCGGCCGGAATCGGGGCACCCGTGAGCAGCTTCACGGTTTCGCCGGGATTAAGCGTCCCCGTCGCGGCCCAACCCGCAGCCACCCGGCCAACGCGCGTGAGCATGGGGCGCGTGGTGCAGAGATCTTGATCTAGCACCGCGTAGCCGTCTACAGCACTCTGATCGAAAGGCGGCAGTGGAATAGTCGATCGCAGGGCGTCGATCGTGACGCGGCCCGTCGCCTCGTGCAACGCGACGTTATCCGTTCCCTGGATGGGCCTTACGTAGGAAAGCACACGCGCAAGTGCCTGCTCAGGGCCGAGCAGTCCGGGTCGGTCACAGATATCCTGGATAGCCAGCATGGCGTCTCATACAAAATTGCCCGGGCAACGAAAGCGCCCGGGCAAGAGCTTCACGGAAGCAGCGCGTGCACGGTCACACCTTATATTCGTCCGACTTGAAGCTGAGGTGTTTCACGCCTTCCGGCGCGTCCGCGATCTTGCGGATACTGCCCCAGGTCTGCTTGTAGTTCGGGATGATAAGCTCGTTCACGCCCGCCGATACGACGTTGCCCTGCACACCGCTTGGGTAGGCGAACAGCATGAAGGTCTGCTTTCGCTTTGCCGTGGGCGTGGGATAGGCCATCGCCTGGGTTGAACCGTTGTCGTTGTAGACTTCGACGAGGTCACCCTGCTTGATCTTCAATTCCGCCATGTCGTCGGGGTGCATCTGGATATACGGGTACGGCATACGATCCATGACGAACTCGTTGGCCTGGTCGAGATACGCATTCTGCCAGACGATATTGGCGCGGCCGTTGTTGACGAGGAATGGCCATTTCTTGCGTTCCTCCTCCTTGCCCGGTGCTTGCAGGCCGCGCCATTGCGTCTCCATGAACGTGGCCTTGCCGTCCTTGCCGCCGAACTTGCCATCGGCGAAGAGGCGCTTGGTGCCGATAATCTTGCCGTCGGTGAAGGCAGTGGCCGGCTCCTGGAAGCCGTTGGTCCCCATAGCGCGCAGACGCTCGTAAGTGACGAACTCACCGCCCTTTTCGTGCTTACTATAGCCGTCCATGAAGGCGTCTTCTTCGGTCTTCCAGTCGAAGCCCTTGAATTGGTCGGCGTATGGCCCCTTGCCCTGCTCGCGCAGCACCCGCTCCATATTGTTGGCGATGCGCGCCGCGATCAGGCTGTCGGGCATCGCCTGCCCGGGCGGGTCCATATACTTCTCGGTCAAGCGCATACGACGCTCGCCGTTCATTGAGGTGAGGTTCGCTTCGCCGGACGTCGCCGCCGGCAACCAGACATGGCAGGCTTCACCAA
>JACDAG010000829.1 GCA_013695565.1 Bradyrhizobium sp. | reverse complement strand
GTTCGGAGACCGTCAGCAACAATTGCGCGCCAAGGCTATCTGCGGTGAGCGGGATCGCGGGCTTTGCTTCGGACGCGGGTGCTGCGGCCTGTGGTGATGGCGAGGCGCCGGCGATCGCGCGCAGCGTATCGATCATCTGCGCGCGCTTCGTATCGTCCTGCAACGTATCGAGCGCCCGCCTGGCCTGATCAGGCGTCAGCGCATTGGCGTTGTTCGCGGCCGCAGCCTTTTCTGGCGCGCCATTGGTTTGAGCAAGCGCCGGACTGGACAGCAACGCGCAAACGAGGAGTAGCGAAGACAGGAATTTGTGCGACATCGAGGCCCCTCTTGAAATGCGCACGACGGCAAAACCGGAACCGGATTTGCCGCCGCGCCAGCGTCATGTCGGAGGGCCCCTTTTCGCCGTCATCATGTGTCGGAAGTTTGCCACGGAGGCGACATTCTCTTGGCATTTACCGCGCTGCGAATAGCGGCGACGTCACGTGAAGCACGAGGGAACTCGGACGTCGCTGGTTCCCGTCTACGCCCGGATAACGAAGAACAAATAGAGCAGCACCGGCAAGGATAGCGAGGCCCACGACAGACCGTCCCACCACCCGTCGCCGACGAGGGCAGCGATGAGGCCCACGGTGGAGAGGATGCCGATCAGAATCGGCAGCGCAAAGATTTGCAGCATCGTCCGATGAGTTCTCAAGCAATCACCGCGACAGCAAGGGCGTATCGACTTGGGAAACCTGGGCGATGGCGCGCTCGACGCTGACGCCGGTCTTGCGCCGGCGCAGCCACAGATAAACGCCGGTGCCCAATACGATGATCGTCAGCACGTCGAGCAACGCCCAGAGGATCTTCAGCGGCATGCCGCCATAGTCGCCAAAATGCAGCGGCTGGGAAATGAACAGGGTGGTGACATACCAGGGCATTTCGCGGCTGTCGGTCAATTTGCCGGTTTCGGCATCGATCAGGGCCGGTTTGAGAAGGCGTGAGGTGACCGGCGTGTCGCCCTTCAGGAAGACCGCGTAGTGGCTCTTGCTGCTGAACAGCGTTCCGGGGAAGGCGACGAAGCTCGGCGTCATTCCCGGCACCGTTTCCGTTGCAACGGTCACCGCCGATTGCAGCGAGGTCAGCCTCGTCGGCGTCTCGCGATCGCGGTATTGCGACGTCATCTCGGCGAGCTGACCGTATTGCCACATCTTCAGGACAAGATCGGCCCAGGTGTTGATGACGCCGGTGAAGCCGACCACCAGCGTCCACATCACGAGCAGAATCCCTGCCAGATTATGGATATCGAGCCAGCGCACGATACGGGGACGCTGGCTGCGGTAGGTACCGAAATCCAGCTTCCGCATCGACGGCGCATAGACGACGATCCCCGATATGATGGCGACGCAGAACAGGATCCCCATCAGGCCGAGGAACAGCTTGCCCGGCAAGCCGGCAAACATGTCGGTGTGCAGTTTCAGCATGATGTAGGTGAAGCGGCCGGTGACGTCGGGCGCATCGAGATAGGCGCCGGTGTGCGAATCCATCCGGACGAAGCGATTCTTCGTGGGATCCGACGTGATGGACTCGCCGACGCTGACGAACATCGCATTGGGATCATCGCGATCCCAGATCAGGAAATGCGGCACCTTAAGCGGCGCATTCGCCAGCGCGTTGGCAAGCAGCTTGTCCAGATCGGCGAACGGCGTGCCGGGCGGAACATCTGCCGCCTTCACCTGGCTGTGCAGGAGATCATCGATCTCCTCATGAAAGATCAGCGGCAGGCCGGTGATGCACAGCATCAGCATGAAGATCGTGCAGATGAGACTCGTCCATTTGTGGACGAGGCTCCATCTGCGAAGGGATCGTGTCGCTGCCGTCAATGGACTCTTCCTCCGTCCCGATAGGTTGCCGCGGTGCCATTCACTCACCTGGCATCCCGACGTCCGTGCTCGCTACTTCGTCACAAGCACCGGCGGCTTTGGGGTTTCTCCCCAGCGATAGCTCAGTGTCGCTAGGACGGTGCGGGGCTGGCCCAGCGCACAGAAAGCAAGGCCGGTGAAGCAATTCGTCACGTGATAAGTATCGGCGATGTTGATGGCATTGACCCTCAGATGAAGACCGCGCCAATCACGGTTCAGATAGCTGAAGTCGTACGTCAGTACCGCATCGAACAGAGTATAGCCGGGTACCCTGATCAGGTTAGCGTCGTCGCCGAACACGCTCCCCGTGTATCGGACGCCGCCTCCGAGACCAAGGCCGGCGACCGGCCCCCCCGTAAACTTGTAGAGGCCCCACAAGAATGCGCTATCACGATTCACGCTCGCAACATCCTTGCCGACGATGGCAGGATTTATGTGTTCCTCGACGGTGGGTATGAGATGGGAACCGCCGGCGATGATGTCGAAATTGTCCGTAATGCTCGCGCGGAAGTCGACTTCGATCCCCTTGACGCGGATCGAGCCAACCTGGAACGGAACAAATATCGGCGTGTTCACCACGACATTCTTCTGGGTCATGTCAAATACCGAAGCGGTGAACAGCATGCTCCTGCCGGGTGGGGCGAATTTGATGCCCGCCTCGATTCCCTCCCCCGTCGTAGGCTTGAATGGTTGTCCCGTTGCCGTAGTAAGCGACAATCCTGCGACCGGCTCGAACGACGTAGAATAGCTGATGTAGGGAGCCAGGCCGATATCGAACACGTAGTTAAGACCAACCCTTCCGGTGAACGCGGAATCATCCTGGGGGACATTCACGTTGGCCAGCTTGTTGGCTGTCTCGGCAGTCGCACGATCATGACGTCCGGTCAGGACCAGATTCCAGCGATCCAGCTTGATCTGGTCTTGAAGGTAGAAGCCGAGCTGGTCCTTGTTTGTCGACGTATTAATGAACGGTATCAGCCCGGCTTTGGTCGGCAGCGGCGTCGCACCATAGACCGGATTGTAGACATCGATCGGAAAGCCGGGGAAACTCCCGCGGTAGTCCGTATCGACCGCGGTTTTCTGATAGTCTAGGCCGGCCAATACCTTGTGACGCAGCCAGCCTGTGTTGAAATCCGCCTGCAGTTGGTTGTCGATCGCGAGGTTTTTGGTGCTGCCACCAACATAATTCGCATCGCGCAACGTGATGCGTTGCGCGGGATCCACCGGAGGCACGACACCCGGGAGATAGCAGGCGACATGGCCGCCCGCGACAGGGCAAAGCGTCCCTGCATTGCGCATCGAAAACATCTCAATGTCGACCGACGCCACGCGCATGTTCTGGCGGAACTCGAGGACCTCATTGAAGCGATGCTTGAATTCGTAGCCGATCATGGCTTGGTCATACCCAATCCGGTCGAACGACGGTTCGCCGGTGTAGGTGCTGACAGGAATTCGACCGTTGGGGTTGGCCAGGAGCGTACCGTACGCCGGCAGATATTGGTGGACCTGGCCGTTAAGGCGGTCGCGCTGCGCGCTGGCCAGCACTGTGAGGCTGGTGTCGGTGGTCGGCTGCCACGTGAAGCTCGGCGCTATAAAATAGCGCTGCTCCTTATTCCTGTCGACAAACGTGTCGCTTTCGCGCGCCAAGCCAACGAAGCGATAGAGAAATTCGCGATTCTTGTCGATCGGACCAGACACATCGAACGCCCCCTGAATCCGGTTAAAGCTGCCTGTTTGTGCCTCCACCTCGCCGCGCTGCTCGGTGGTCGGGCGCTTGCTCACCATATTGAGAATGCCACCAGGAGAAGCTTGGCCGTAAATGCCCGACGCGGGTCCTTTGAGAACCTCGATTCGTTCGAGCCCGTACGGCTCTGTCCTTGGCTGAGCGAACTGGATCGTCGTATCGTAGGGCAAGCGCAGGCCGTCAAGATAACGCGGTGCGATAAAGCCACGGACCTTGACCTCGGTGTCGAACACGGACGCCGCGCCATACAACTGGCCCTGCGTCCCCGACGTATACCGAATAGCCTCGCCGATGCTCTGCGCCCCTTGCTGCTCAATCTGCTGCCTGGGGATGACATTGATGGATTGCGGCGTTTCGAGAATCGGCGTGTCGGTCTTGGTTCCGGTTGCGCTCTGCCGTGCGACAATCCCGTTAACCGGCCCATTGGCGCGCTCGCGCCCAGCGCCACCACCACTGGCATCCTGTTCCACGACCTGCGGCGGCGCTTGCGCCGGCATACGGCGCGCCGTCGTGCGCGACCGCGCGGCGCGTCTTGCGGGCTGTGTGGCGCTAACCGCCTGCGGCTTTGGCGCATCGACCGTGACAGGTGGCAAAGGTTGGGCGGACTGCGCCAGCACCGGCCCAACCTGCATGCTCAAGCCGAACACGGTTGCGCAGAATAAGCTCTTCGAGGCCACGCCCCATACGGAAGGCCCCACACAATTACGCCCCATCACATTCACCCCGTTCACTGTCCCGTTACCGACAGAACAGATTTGATTTCCGGGCGCCTTTGCGCGTGCGCAAAAAACCTTTGATCGCGTGTCGACGCTCTCCAAGTTCCCGGTGTTGGGACATTCCGTCGCGGCCGATCGCATTTTGTCGGCGCAGCACGAATTGGCCGGCCGTCACGCATGCGGCTAGCAGGTGAATATCAGAACAGCCCGTCGCGCTGGCAGCTGCTCGGCACGTAGCCAAAATGCCGGCGAAACGCCGTTGAAAAATTCGCAGGGTTGCCGTAGCCGACCGCATAGGCCGCCTCGGTGACCGATAATCCCTGGTGCAGCAGGGCTTCGCGCGCGGATGTCAGCCGGCTGTTTCGCAGATATTCCGAGGCGCTGACGCCAAAGAGCCGGTGAAATTGCGCGGTGAATGACCGGCGGCTGACGCCGGCGTGGCGTGCCAGTTCCGCGATGGTCCAGGGATGCCTGAGATCAGCCTCGATCAATTCCTTGACCGATTGCAGGCGCAGACGCTTCTGGTCGGATACGAGACCGACGCCCTCGCTGCCGCGCAGCGCCAACATGGCTCGGGCCAATATCTCGGTGGCGTGCGCCGACAGCAGTAGCTCGGCGGACCTGCCCACGGCCACCGGGGAAATCATTTCCATGGCAATGGCCTTGACCCGAGGCGATGCCCGCAGCGAGGCCACGAACACGTTTGGATTCTGGGCGTCGAACAGTTCGATGAACTCGCGCTTCAATCCGAGCCGCTCCAGCGACGAGACGGGAAACGCCATGCCGGCCGTCTGCATGTGCGCGCCGCGCGGCGCATCGCCGTGCCAAAGCGTCGGCTCCCTGAGCGCCTTGACCACGATGGAATCATCCGAATAGCGCATCGGGATATTGCTCTGCCGCGGCCAGCCACTGCCGGCCCCCTTGAGCACCACGGAGATGAAAAGCCCCGCCTTGATGGTGCCCTCGGTGCGAATCCGGCTGCTCAACACCACATTGTTGCGTTGAAGAAGACAGCCCGGCTGTTCCAGCCACTGTGCGTGACCGGCGAACCTTTCCACGATCGAGTTGTCATGGTCGTCCGGATCGACAATCCGAAACGTTTCGAAGATATGATCGTAGATATGCGGCATCAACGCGGATCAGAAACAGTCATCCCGCAACTATGCAATCCGCGAACAGCGGCCTCAAGGCTGATACCTCGCGCCCAGTTTAGAAGGCTTTGAAAATAGAACCGTTTTAATCAGCTGGCGATGTTCGCGCGCGCGATCACTCCGACTTGTCGACATTCCAGAACACCGGCGTCGCCGGACCGTCGAGAACGCCGGTGAACGATTTCCGCCACGACGCGGTCACGAGATACTGGCCGAGCGGGATATAGATCACCTGATCGAAGACTTCGGTCTGGATGTCGGCCGCGATCTTCTTCTGCTCCTCGGGTGAGGTCGCGCGCGCGAAGGCATCGCGCAGGGTTTCGATCCTGGCGTTTTCGGGCCAACCGAACCAGCCACCCTTGGTGCCCTTGCCGTTGATCTGCAGCAGGCTGACGGGATTGAGCGCATCGGCCGCGGTCAGGTTGGTGAAGAACATGTTCCAGCCGCCTTCCTTCGGCGGCTTCTGGCTGACGCGGCGCGAGACCACCGTCTGCCAATCGGCGGCCTGCACGTCCACCTTGAAACCGGCTTCGCGCAGCAGCTGGGCGGCGACGATCGGCTGCGCCTTGAGCGTCACGACATCGCCGGGCGCCAGCACCACGACCGGCGTGCCGTCATATCCGGATTCGGCGAGCAGCTTTTTCGCCTGCGCCATGTCGTTGCCCTTCACCAG
>JACDAG010000755.1 GCA_013695565.1 Bradyrhizobium sp. | reverse complement strand
GCAGGCCGAGGAAACCGCAGGTGCCCTTGATCGTGTGCACCAGGCGGAAGATGTTATCGAGGATCTTCGCGTCGCTCGGGTCCTGCTCGAACCGCACCAACTGATTATCGACCGTATCCAGGCTCTCGCCGGTCTCGGTCAGAAATTCCCGCAATAAATCATCCATGAAACTGGCCTTCGCACGCACCGGCACGCGACATCGACGTGCCTTACGGAACTTGGCCAGCTTCTATGCAAAGGGTTTAATATTGGTTGAGCAAATGGAAAAGAACGGCCTCAACAAAGAGATAAGACGGCGGCAATGAATCCTGCCGCCACTTGTCAACCTTTGGTTAACCATAATCGTGCCGCGCTGCCCTCAGGCCGCGGTGACGACCACCTTGTCGCCGTCGGGCACAAGCGTCACGGCGAGCCCGCAGGCCTGCGCCAAAAGCCGCGTATAATAAGGCTGCACCGCATGCGCATCGATCGAGGCGGCCGAACTCGCGCTGAGCAGGTCGGCGATGTTTTGCTGCACCCGGGCGTTCAGGCCGGCCGAGGTGACGCGAAAGCTCATGGTCTCGCCGTCGCCGATCGGATCGATCGTCAGCGTGCCGCCGCGCGGAATGGTCTGCTGCGCGATCACCAGCATGTTCAACAACAACTTGACCCGGTTCTTCGGCAGCAACAGCCGTGGCAAATTCCAGGTGATGGTGATCTTGCCGTCCTCGATTTGGCCGCGCGCCATGGTCTGGGCGTCGCCGAGATCAATCTGCGCGCCGGCCGATCCGGCAGCCCCAAACGCCAGGCGGCAAAACTGCAACCGCGCCGAGGCGGTCTTGGCGCTCTTGCGGATCAGGTCGAGGGCAAATTCGCGATCGTCGGGCTTCGGATCGTCGTCCAGTACCTCAAGCCCGTTGACGATTGCGCCAACCGGACTGATGAGATCATGACAGACCCGCGAACACAGCAGCGCCGCAAGTTCGAGGGCGTCGGGAGCCAGACCGGGAGACGGAGTGCCAGACATCATATTTTCCTGGAAGGCCGCGCAGTCTCACATCGCTGCAGAGACTGCCGGCGGACAATTACGAATCACGCATGCTCGGTGGCTTGATACACTGCGCAGCCGCGTGCTGCCAGCACAGGGCGGCACAGGCCAAGGGAACAGGCCAAGGGAACACAGCAAATGAGCCCCGCTTATGAATGAGGCAACTCCGCCCGTTATCGATCATATGGCCGCGGCCGCCCTGATCGAGCCGCTGACCGATCTGGTGATTCGGGCCGGCATCGCGATCCTTGCCGTCAACCGCGCCGCCATGAAGGTCGACGGCAAGACCGACGGATCGCCTGTCACCGAGGCCGATCTCGCCGCCGACCGCATTATCGGCGAAGGCCTTGCGCGGCTGGCGCCGGATATACCGTCACTGTCCGAGGAGCGCACGCATCTGGCGAAGCTGCCGTACAAGGACAGCTTCTTCCTGATCGATCCGCTCGACGGCACCAAGGAATTCGTCGCCGGCCGTGCCGAATTCACCGTCAATTTGGCGCTGGTGACCGACGGAGTGCCGCTGCTCGGCATCGTCGCAGCACCAGCACTTGGATTGATCTGGCGCGGCATCGTCGGCCGGGGCGCCGAGCGGCTGACCCTCAGCGAGGGTGGCGCGCCGCGCGTCGAGCCGATCCGGACGCGGCCCTGCCCGATCAGGGGAAATCCCTGGACCGTGGCCGTCAGCCGCTCGCATGGCGATGACCGCACCGAAGCCTTTATTGCCGCAAGAGGGGGAGCGGTGCGGGCCGAACTCGGCTCGGCGGTCAAATTCGGCCGGGTGGCGGAAGGCGCGGTCGACATCTATCCCCGCCTCTCGCCGACCTGCGAATGGGACGTGGCAGCGGGCCACGCCGTGGTGGTCGCCGCCGGCGGCAGGATCACCGATTCAAACGGCAACGCGCTGCATTTCGGCAGCGGCCGCGCAGACTTCATCGTGCCGGAATTCATCGCCTGGGGCGATCCTCTGGCCACGGCGTGATCTCTGTAGCCCGGGCGAGCGAAGCGACCCCGGGACCGGTGCGTGCCGAATTCAGGGAACGCGGGGCACGTCACCAC
>JACDAG010000739.1 GCA_013695565.1 Bradyrhizobium sp. | reverse complement strand
GGCGCTCATGGCGCCGAAATGGATGGTGTCGCGGGACGCGATCGCCTCCGGCGTCCTGGGCTCGCCGCGGCGTTTCAGATACTCCTTCGAGGCCACCACGATCCGCCGCATCTCGCCGACATGGCGCGCGACCAGCGTCGAGTCCGGGAGGTGGCCGATCCGCACCGCCAGATCGACGCCCTCCTCCACCAGATTGATCATGCGGTCCGACAGCCGCAAATCAGCCGAAACCTCGGGATAGCGTTTCAGATAGGCCGATATCACCGGGCTGACGTGAAGCCGCCCAAAACCGTTCGGGGCCGAGATCACCAGCCGGCCGCCCGGCCTTGTGCGCTCGCCCTCGGCGGCACTCTCGGCCTCCTCGACATCGCTGAGGATGCGGCGGGCACGCTCCAGGTAACGCGCGCCGGCATCGGTCAATGTGACCTGCCGCGTGGTCCGCTGCAGCAGCCGGGCGCCGAGGCGTTCCTCCAGCGCCGCGATCAGCCGCGTCACCCCCGAGGGCGACATCCCGAGTTTTCGCGCGGCCGGGGCAAAGCCCTGCAGATCGGCGACGGTGACAAAGGCCTGCATGGCATCGATACGGTCCATGCCATTATTTCATATTACGCAATAGTGTCGTGTCAATCGGTATGATTGTTTTAATTCTGGCAGAGAGCATCTTATTGGGAGTACAGGCGCAGTGCGGCCTCACGACTTGGCAGGAGATGCTCCGATGTCAGACGTTCAAACCTATTCCAGTGACGTCGCTTTCACCCCGGCGGTAAAGGCAATCCAGGCCCGCAAAGGCTCGCGCGAAGGCTATGCCCGTGTCGAAGAGAACGGCGGCTGGCGCACCGAGATCGATGAAAACCTCGCAGGCTTCCTGGCCGAGACCAACAGCTTCTATCTCGCCACCGCCTCGGGCACCGGGCATCCCTACATCCAGCATCGCGGCGGTCCGAAGGGATTCGTCAAGATCATCGACAAGAACACGATCGCGTTCGCCGACTACAGCGGCAACCGGCAATACATCACGCAAGGCAATCTCTCGGAGAACCCGCAGGCGCATATGTTCGTGATGGATTACGCGCACCGCCGCCGCGTCAAGATCTGGGGCGAAGCGCGCGTGGTCGATGACGATCCCGCGCTGACAGATGCGTTGATGCCGAAGGGATACAAGGCGCGGCCCGAGCAGGTGATCCTGTTCCGGATCTCGGCGTGGGACACCAATTGCCCGCAGCATATCCCGCAAAAATTCGACGCGGGCGATGTCGCCAACGCGCTCGCCGCACGCGACGGCCGTATCAGTGAGCTCGAAGCAGAACTGGCCGCATTGAAAGGTCAGCCTGCTCCGGAGCAAATCTCGTAGGATGGATGGAGCGAAGCGATACCCATCAATCACGCAACGAAGACGATGGGTATCGCTGCGCTCCACCCATCCTACACGCCGAAGCTTACGCCGCTTCCTGCTGCAGCGGTGCCCAGCCGAATTCCGGATAATATTGCAGCATCATCCGGTCGACATAGGCGGTGAGGTTTTCGAACTTCTCGGCCTGCTGCCGCAGCGGCGATTCGAAGTACGGCGTCAGGATGCCAGCAATCGCGCCGAAGGCGGTGGCGTCGGTGCCGCAGGGCGTATCGCCGAACAGATATTGCTTGTCGCCGAGCTGGACCGACAGCGCAAACAGCGAGCGCACAGCTAGATCCACGTCCTCTTCCGGGGCGTGGCGGCCGAGACCGCTCAACAGATAGTTCTCCGCCACCCGGAACTGGGCGTCCTCGCGCAGCTTTTCGCGCAGATGCTCCGGCGCGCCATCGAAGAAATGCGCGGGGCCCTTGGCGAAATTGTCGGTATCGACCCAGCGGGCGCCGACCAGCGCCCAATAGACATGGTGCTCGATCATCCGCTCGAATGCCCAGGCCTGCGCCCGCGCCTGCAAGCTGAGCGGGGCATCGAAATCGAAGCCGTATTTGCCCTCGATATGGGCGCGGATGAAGGTGGAATCGGCGACGCTTTCGGCCTCGTCGACGATGTACGGCAATTGCCCCTTCGGCGAGGCCGGCGGCATCGCTTTTTCCTTGCGATAGGCCAAACCCGCCATCTTCAGCTGGACCTCGGTCTTGGTCACAAACGGGCTGATTTCCGGCAAGCCAAAGCCGGCGCCGAAGCCATAGAGCGTGATCATGCAGAAACTCCTGATTTCCGGGGAACATGGGGAAAGCCTAGCGACGCCCTGCTGCCACCGTGGTGTCAGCAGCAGCAATGGCCGCCACCTTCCTCCTCCCGCGGCGTACGGTGGCTCCTGACCCACGAAAGCAACCGCCCTTGCGCAAAGGCACACATTGCGGTCAATGAACGCCATGCCAGCTCGACCATCGCCCAGCGCAGATCTGTGGTGACGCTGTGGATGGAAACCAGCTGTTCCAGGGCGAAGGCCTGGGTATTCATGAGGTTGGCATTCACAAGCGCTCGGCGGCTTCTCAGGGGGCCAAATTCGCTGAAAATCGTCATGGACAAATTCCCTTCAGTTGAGGTGTTGTCCCGTTATAGAGACCCCCTGCTGCCAACATGCTGTCAGCATCGGCCAGGCGGGTTCTAATAAAAGCGACAAGAGATAGAGAGCTGCCATGAGACGCGCCGACCGGTTGTTCCAGATCATTCAGGTACTCCGGCGCACGCGAAAGCCGCTGACGGCGGATGCGATCGCGGCTGAACTGGAGACCTCGAAACGCACCATCTATCGCGACATCGCTACCCTGATCGAACAGCGCGTGCCGATCCGCGGCGAGGCCGGCATGGGCTATATCCTGGAAAAGGGATTCGACCTGCCGCCCTTGATGCTCACGCCCGACGAGATCGAAGCGGCCGTGCTCGGGGCGCAATGGGTCGTCGGCCATGCCGATCCCGTGCTGGCGCGCGCCGCCCAGGACTTGATGGCGAAGATCGCCGACACGGTGCCCGAACGGCTGCGGCCTTTCGTGCTGGAACCCGCCAGCCGTGCCCGGGCGGTCTGGAACCGGGAGCCTGACCGTATCGACATGGTGCGGACGCGCACCCAGATCCATGAGGGCAAGAAGATCACCCTGAACTACCGCGACGAACAGGGACGCGAGAGCAGTCGGACGATCTGGCCGATCGCCATCGGCTACCACGAGGCGGTGCGGATCATGGCGGCGTGGTGCGAGCTGCGGAAGGATTTCCGCAGCTTTCGCACCGACCGTGTCGTCGACGCGGTGTACCACGACGAGAAATATCCGGAGCGGCGCGATCTGCTGCGGGCAAAATGGCGGCGCAGCCTGGTCTGGGAAGCGCCGAAAGATACCTGACACGCGCTCGACTGGCCCGCCCCTTCCGCGCTAAACGACGGAAATGGATGAAGCCGGATCAGCACCTGCCAGCGAAAGCCCCTGCCAGGCCTGCGGGGCCTGCTGCAGCTATTCGCAGAACTGGCCGCGCTTCACGACCGAGGACGAAGCCGAGCTCGACCTTATCCCGGAAAAGTTCGTCAACGAGCGGCTGTCGGGCATGCGCTGCGACGGCGACCGCTGTTCAGCCTTGTCAGGCAAGGTGGGCGAGGCGACGGCGTGCACCATCTATGCGGTGCGGCCCGAGGTATGCCGAACCTGCATGCCCGGCGACCCCGAATGTGCGATGGCGCGGAAGCGGCACGGGCTGGCGGTGCTGGTACCCGTCGTTCCGGCGAAAGCCGGAACCCAAACCGCGTGATCTATCGATAAAGGCGACGTGGCCAGTTGTCCTCGTAAAATGAAATTCGGTGGCTATGGGTCCCGGCTCAAGGCCGGGACG
>JACDAG010000716.1 GCA_013695565.1 Bradyrhizobium sp. | reverse complement strand
CCGTGCTGGTCCGCGCCTTCGAAGGCACCGTGCGAACCACCTGCATGATCATGCTGATCATCATCGCGGCGTTCTTCCTCAATTTCGTGATGGTCTCGATCGGCCTCGTCAAGGCGGTGACCGATTCCGTGTTGTCGCTGGGCTTGCCGCCATTGGCGATGCTGATCGCGATCATTGTTTTCTATCTGATCCTCGGCTGTTTCATGGAGACGCTGTCGATGATGATCGCCACCACGCCGGTGGTCGTGCCCGTCATCACCGCGATGGGTTACAGTCCGATCTGGTGGGGCATCGTCTTCGTGATCCTGATGGAGGCGGCGCTGATCACGCCGCCGGTCGGCTTGAACCTCTACGTGGTCCAGTCGGTACGCGGCCGCGGACCGTTCTCGGACCTGTGCATTGGCATCCTGCCCTTTGTAGGCGCCATGATCGTCATGATCGGCATCCTGATCGTTTTTCCCGGCCTCGCGCTCTGGCTGCCGAGCATGTTGCAACCAACAAGATAGCCCGCCAAAACATTTCCCTAGTCCTTGAGGAGACCTGATGATGTCGACGCGATCCGCCCTTGCTGCCCTTGCTGCGACTGCTGTTCTTGGCCTCGCGCCGCTGCCCGTGGCGGCCCAGACCCAAGGACTGCCCGCCACCTCGTTCAACGTGGTCGGCAGCATCGGCAATCTGTCGATGTATCTCAACCGCGAATTGCCGTTCTGGAACGAGACCGTGCCAAAGGAATCTTCCGGCGCGATCAAAGCACAGGTGAAATCCTTCACTGAGCTCGGATTGAAGGGGCCCGAGATCTTCAGGCTGGTATCTTCCGGTACGTTGCAGTTCGCGACCACCGTGCTGAATTACAATTCCGGCGAGGTGCCGATGAATGAAGCGGCCGATCTGGTCGGCCTTGTCGGCTCGGTGGAGGAGTTGCAGAAAGCCGTCAACGTGCTGCGCCCAAGCTACGCCAAATTCCTTGAGGAGAAGCATGGACTGAAGCTGCTCGGCTTCGGCTCCTATCAGGCCCAGGTGATCTATTGCCGCGACGCCTTCGTCAACGTTGCCGACCTGAAGGGACGCAAGGTACGGGCATCCGGCGCCTCGCAGCAGGCGTTCGTGTCCTACATCGGCGGTTCCCCGATCACCATCGCCTTTGCGGAAGTGCAGCCGGCGCTCGCGAGCGGCGTGATCGATTGCGCGATCACCGGTGCACTGTCCGGGTACCGCTCGAAATGGCATGAATCGGCAAAGTTCATCTCGCCGATGCCGATCAATTTCGGGCTGGCCGCCCACCTTGCCAATCTCGCATGGTGGAAAACGCTGGACCCGAAGGTGCAGAATTTCCTGGAGACCCATGTCAGGAAGCTTGAGGACTCGATTTTCGATCAGGCCAAGACCGAGACACAGACCGGCATCGACTGCAACACCGGCAGCGCCGCATGCAAGGAAGGCCAGTCGGCTTCGATGAAGCTGGTCGCCGTGACGCCGGCGGACGAGGCCCTTCGCAAGGATGCGCTGGTGAAGGCGATCATGCCCGGCTTTGCGCAACGCTGCGGCGCCGAGTGCGTTGCCAACTGGAATGCGACCATCGGCCAGTCGCTCGGCCTCAAGATGGGTCAATGAGTTCGACGCAATGGCCGGCGCGATTCAAATAACGCCACTCGATCCCGCCGGCTTCCCGCATATGCCCTGGAAGAACGGCGGCGGGGTCACGATCGATATCGCCGTCACCATGCTCCCCGGATTCTCCGCCGGAAGCTGGGAAGGAATAGTCTGGCGATTCAGCCGGACCGCCATCGTGACACCAGCTCCGTTCTCCGACCTGAGCGGCTATGACCGTCAGTTGGTGCTGGTTTCCGGCGAAGGCCTCGTGCTCGGAACCGCTGTTGGCGAGATCGACGTGCGGCAACCGTTCAGGCCGGTTCGGTTTGCCGGAGAAACCAGTATCGTCAGCCGGCTCGAAGCCGGGCCGGTCGAAGTCGTCAATCTGATCGGTGACCGGTCACGCGTGTCGATCGACCTCCGCTGCCTTTCGGAGGGCGCAACGATCGCCTGCCCGGCCGGCGTTCACATCATATATGCCGCGAAAAATTCCTGCGAACTGTCGATCGACGGCAATTCCCGCGAGCTCGCGGCCGGCCACGCCATGCGCATCGACGCCGGAGAAAGCTTTGCGGTCGTTGGCCGGCTTGGCACGGCGATCGTCGCTGGCATAATTCCCGTGGTGCGGACATCCGCCTGATCCGGGGCGCGTTACAGCGCGATGACGTCGCCGCCACGGTTCCAGTTGAGCAAGTGAGCTATTCCGGGAATACATTGGTAACTGTTCCGATTGTGTTAGCTTGCCAGCTTCAGTTCTGCTGAACAACGTACCGCCACCACCGAAGAACTTGCACCACCGATCGCGGGATCAAAATGTCCGGTTTCAAGAGACGAACTCTAATCCTTCCGATCATCGCGTTGCTGGCCCTGCTGTTCCCGGGCGGCGATCCGGCAGAGGCGCAAACGCTGAACGCCGTCAAGCAACGCGGTACGCTCAATTGCGGCGTCGGCCAGGGGTTGCTCGGCTTTTCCAGCATGGATGACAAGAACGTCTGGAGCGGCTTCGACGTCGATATCTGCCGCGCCGTCGCGGCGGCGATCTTCGGCGATCCCGCCAAGGTGACATTCACGCCGCTCGATGCGGCGACGCGCTTTACGGCGCTGCAGTCGAACCAGATCGACGTGCTGTCGCGTAACTCGACCTGGACGATGTCGCGGGAAAGCTCGCTCGGCCTGATGTTTGCGGGCGTGGCCTATTACGACGGCCAGGGTTTCCTGCTGCGCCGCGATGCCGGGATCGACACCGCCCTGCAACTCGGCGGCAAGACCGTGTGCACCCAGACCGGCACCACCACCGAATTGAACCTTGCGGATTATTTCCGCGCCAAGGACATGCCGCTCAAGGTCCTGGCGCTCGGCACCGCCGAAGAAAGTCTCAAAGCCTATGACGATCGCAAATGCGACGTGCTGACCAGCGACGTCTCGCAACTTTACGCCGAACGCCTCAAGCTCTCGGCACCCGACAGCCACATCATTCTGCCGGAAGTCATTTCAAAGGAGCCCCTCGGACCCGCGGTGCGGCAAGGCGACGATCAGTGGTTCAATCTGGTCAAGTGGACGCTCTACTCCCTGATCAATGCCGAGGAGCTTGGCGTCAAATCGACGACCATCGACGACGCGGTGAAATCGTCCAATCCCGACATCAAGCGCCTGCTCGGCACCGAGGGCGAATTCGGCGCGCAATTGGGCCTTGCCAGTGACTGGGCCGCGCGCGCCGTGCGCGCGGTCGGCAATTACGGCGAGATCTATGAGCGAAACGTCGGCACGCAGTCGAAACTCAGTATCCCGCGCGGGCTGAATGCGCTCTGGACCCAGGGCGGCATCCAGTACGCGCCGCCCGTCAGATAGTTGTTCAGGGGTCAGACTATGACCGTGGATTATTATGCACTGCTGACGAAAGCCGTTGCCGGCAAGGACACGCTGGGGCGCGACAATATCTACAAGGACGCCTACGACCTCATTACAAGGTCCAACCTCAACCGCGAAGTCGCCGCCTCCCATGTCACTGCCCTCGAAGCCGCGATCCGGCGCATCGAGGATGAGGTCGCCATCGAGGAAGGGCGCGACGGCAATGCCGCCGCCATCAACGAGGTGTTGTCGGAGGGTCCGAACTGGAAGCCATGGGCTGTTGGCGCCGGCGCGCTCGCGATCGCCATTGTCATGGCGGCCTTCACGTATGGCTATGTCGCCACCAAAGGTCCTGTCGTCGTCGCCACCGGCGTGACGGCGCCGCCGCCGAAAGTGGCACGCGCGCGCGAAGATGTCGTGATGGCCGACCTGAAGGCGGGTGAAGATGGCGGCTCCACCGGTGAAGGCCTGCCGTTTTCGCTGCAGCGGCAAGTGGTGTTCTACCGCACCACCGTGATTCCAGGCTCGATCGTGATCGATCGGGAAAGCCGCTTCCTTTATCTGATTGACATCAACAATTCCGCGCGCCGTTACGGCATCGGGATTGCGCAGGAGTGCCTCAAGGGCGGCAGCTTCTTCCGCGTCACCAACAAGCTCGAATGGCCGGATTGGCGATCTTCGGCCGCGACCCGGGACGCCGACGCCTTGGCCGCCTCCGCCGGCCGTCCCGGCAGTCCGCTCGGCGCCCGCGCGCTGTTGCTGGACAAGCCCGGCCTGCTCATCCACGGCACCAATTCACCCAAGACCATCGGCCATCTCGTCGCGTCCGGATGCATCCGGCTCGTCAACGACGATGTCGAGGATCTGTACC
>JACDAG010000670.1 GCA_013695565.1 Bradyrhizobium sp. | reverse complement strand
CATTAGCACCGATCGGATGTCCGAAAAGTTCCGACAGCGAACGACACGCACCGTTCGCACATAGCCGCCATTCGCCGGCAGCCCCGGAATTCGCAAGCACCACCTGCGGCATCGCCGCCCGCGTTGGCTCCCATTGAAACCAGCCATCAACCAGCCGCGCGCCCGGGGCCGGCTCCATGCCGGCGCCGGAGCCCTTGACCCGTGCCTGCGCCAGTTCGAGGCCTTGCGGGGTGACGCGCCAGTCTTCCTGCCACTCGGTCTTTTCGATCGAATGGGTCCACACCAGGGTGAAGGCCGCGATCGACAGCGTTTTGACGATTCCAGCCGAGGCGAGACACAGGCTCAAGCCGCCGCCACCGCGCTGCGCGAACGCTGCCGCCATTGCCACAGCACAATCGCGGCCGCGAGCGTGAAACCCGCGGTGTCGCTGAACGGAAAATCGCCGAGCAGACACATCGCCGCGACGGAGGCGAGCGCGATTTCGGCCCATGTCAGCCGCGTGAACAAGAAGCCGATCGCGACGATGCCGAACAGGCCGATCGCAACCAGCGCCTTGAAGGTCGCCAGCGCCACCGCGCCGTAGAAACCGAGTTTGATAGCCATGGGATCGCCCGCCTGCAGCATCAACGCCGGCGAATAGACGAAGATGAAGGGGATGACGTAACCGGCCAGCGCGATGCGCATCGCCTCCCAGCCGATCTTGTCGGGATTTTCCTTCGCGATCGGTGCGGCGGCCAACGCCGCCAGCGCCACCGGCGGCGAGAGGTCGGCCATGATGCCGTAATAGAACGCAAACATGTGGCTGGCGATCAAGGGCACGCCGAGTTCAGCCAGTGCCGGGGCCGCCAACGCGGCGGTGATGATGTAGGTCGGTATCGTCGGAATGCCGGTGCCGAGCAGGATCGACAGCAACATGGTCATCACCAGTGCCAGGAACAGGCTTTTCGCGCCGAGGCCGATGATCCAGCCGCCGAAGATGGTGCCGACGCCGGTCTGCGTCATCATCCCGATGATGGTGCCGACGATGGCGCAGGCCATGCCCACCGTGAGCGCCGATTTGGCGCTGTCGGCAAGCGAATCGCGGCAGGCCGCCAGCGTCACCCTTCCGCCGCGCGTGATTACTGCAACCACGATCAGCCCAACGACGACGCACGACACCGGAACGATCTCAAGCCCGCCGCGCGACACCGCGGCCACCACCAGCGCGAGCCCGATCCAGAAGATGTAACGTATCGCGGTGTTGGAGAAACCGAGCGTGATGCTGGCCCCCAGGATCAGCGCGACAGTCAGCGCGAGGCCCATGCTGCCGGCGTAGAGCGGCGTAAAGCCTTCGAACAGCATGTAGACCAGGGCCGCCAGCGGCAACACCAGGTACCAGCGCGACACCAGCGCCTTCCAGGCGCTCGGAATTTCCGAGCGCTTCATGCCGACCAGGCCGTGCTTGCCGGCTTCCAGATGCACCATCCAGAACGCGGAGGCGAAATAGAGCATCGCCGGGATCACCGCCGCCTTGACGATCTCGGAATACTGGACGCCGAGCGTCTCGGCCATGATGAAGGCGACCGCGCCCATCACCGGCGGCATGATCTGGCCGCCCATCGAAGCCGTCGCCTCGACGCCGGCGGCAAACGCGCGGCGATAGCCGAACCTGATCATCAGGGGAATCGTGAACTGCCCGACGGTGACGACATTGGCAACGCCGGAGCCGGAGATCGTTCCCATCAGGCCGGAGGCGAACACCGCGACCTTGGCCGGGCCGCCGCGGGTGCGGCCGAACAGGCCGAGCGAAACGTCGGTGAACAGCTGGATCATGCCGGCGCGTTCGAGGAACGAACCGAACAGGATGAACAGGAAGATGTAGGTCGCCGAGACGTAGATCGGCACGCCATAAAATCCTTCGGTGCCGAAGGCGAGATGCGTGATGACCTGATCGAAATCATAGCCGCGATGGTTGAGCGGCTGTGGCAGATACTGGCCGAAGAACCAGTAGAGCAGACAGGCGCCGCACATCAGCGGCAGCGCCAGCCCCATCATCCGCCGCGTGCCTTCGAAAATCAGCACCGCCAGAAGCGTTCCCACCGCGAGATCGGTTTGGGTCGGATCGCCGTCGCGCGCGATCAGGTCGGCGTAGAAGATCCACTGATAAAGCCCACAGAGGAAGCCGGCGCCGCCGATCAGCCAGCCGAGCGTGCGGCCGAAGTCGTTTTTCGCGGTGAAGTTGCCGATCAGGCCGAAGGTCAGCAGCAGCAGGAAGCCGACATGAATGCCGCGCACCACCTGGCTCGGCAGGTAGTTGAAGGCGGCGATGTAAAGCTGGAACACCGCAAAGGCGATGCCGACGACATAGGCGAGATGGCCCCAGGCGCCCGGACCGAACCCCGCCGGGAAACCGTGCTCGAAATTGTCGAATTCGACCTTGGTGGGCGCTTGTGCGCCCTCGGCTTGCAACATGCCCCTGATTCCCCGCCCGCGACGCTTATATCCACCAAGCCCGATTCCGGAAAGGCGCTCTCAACCGTCATTGCGCGCCACCGGGTCGCGCGAATGCGCGCCCGATGACAGGCTCCGCGAAGCAATCCAGAGTACCACCCACGACTCTGGATTGCTTCGTCGCTTTGCTCCCGTGCGCAAACGCTTTGCGTTTGTCGCAGGCAATGACGGCATCCTCTACTTGATCAGCCCCTTTTCCCTGTAATAGCGGATCGCGCCGGGGTGCAGCGGCACCGGGCTGCCGCCCGCCGCCTTGTCGAGCTTGATCTCCTTGCCGGCCGCATGCGCATTGGCCAGTTCCGGCAGGGACTCGAACACCAGCCTGGTCATCTGATAGGCCAGATCGTCGGAGACTGCGGAACTGGTCACGAGATAATTGACCACGGCCGCGGTCGGGACGTCCTTGTCCTGGCCGGTATAGGTGTTGGCCGGGATGTTCACCGACGCGAAGGGCGGCCCGATCCTGTCGACGGTGGCCTTGGGAACCGAGACCACGGTGATTTCGGTCGAAGTCGAGAGATCCTTCAGCGAGGCGACGCCGAGGCCGGCCGATTGCAGCGTCGCATTGAGCTGCCGGTTCTTCATCAGGTCGACGGATTCGGCGAACGGCAGATATTCGACCTTGCCCATGTCCTTGTAGCTCAATCCGGCCGCGCCCAGGATGGCGCGCGAGTTGAGTTCGGTGCCTGACTTGGGCGCGCCGACCGACAGGCTCTTGCCCTTGAGGTCGGCCAGCGTCTTGATGCCGCTGTCGGCGGTGGCGACGATCTGGATATAGTTCGGATAGATCGCACCGATGGTGCGCAACTTGTCCAGCTTGGACTTGAAGCC